>WQZU01000018.1 GCA_009780575.1 Candidatus Methanomicula labiotermitis | reverse complement strand
GGACGTACAAACACGTGACACCGGCGATGGCGATCGGGCTGACGGACCATGTCTGGAGCATGCGTGAACTGATGTTATTTCCCCATAGACAAAATGTCAACTGAATTCGACAACGTGACCCTTTACTCTACTCCCAGGTTCATCGATATTCATTCAAAACATTACTCATCGAATTCAGGCTGAAGCGCTGAGTGACACAAAAAGAAAACGAATGCGGCCGCCGCGGAACGGCGGCCGGCCGGTTCAGAAAGCGCTGTCGTAGTTTCCGGCCTTCACATCTTTCTGGAAGACCTTCGGGTCCTTGCCGTCTATTGTGACGCCGACGCATACACAGTTGCCGGCGACCTCGAGCACTTTGGCCTTAAGGGTTGCGCCGAGCAGATCGTACTGCTTCATTTCAGCGATCTTCTTTGCCTGCTCGATCGTAAGATTCCCGACCTTCGTTGTGCGCGGGTTGCTGGATCCGCTTGCCAATCCCAGTTCGCCCTTTATGAGCGCCGACATCGGCGGGGTTCCAACCTTTATCTCAAATTTCTTGTTGTTGTCTATCAGTATCTTCACAGGCACTTTCATACCCGCAAAGGCCTTCGTCTTCTCATTGATGGCCGCAATGACATCATTTATATTCACGCCCTTCGGGCCCAGCGCGGGACCGAGAGGCGGACCGGCGGTCGCCTTTCCGCCGTCAACCTGTGCTTCGACAGTATCTACCATTCTTCTCACTTCTCCTTTTCAATAATCCTTACGCTGTCTCCTTTGACCGTGACGGGTATCGGGACCATCGCCTCTATCAATTCAACAGTTATCTCTTCCTTGTTTCCGTCTATGTGCTGCACACGCGCCCTCTCGCCTTTGAACGGACCGTTGACCAGTTCTACGAGATCGCCCTCCACGATACCGACAACGGTGGACAGCGGTGTCAGATAGTGGTCTATCTCATTAAGAGATGTTTCGCCGTCAACGAAGGAACGCGCCTTCCTGATATCCCTGGTCTTCTCTCTGAGGCGTTCGGTGTTCATACCTTCCACGAACACGTAACCGCGCAGCGTTCCCGGACTGAGTATTGCAAAGATATCCTTCTCGCCGACGTTGGCCTTCGACAGAAGGCTGTCGACCACGCTCTTTTCCTGATCCATCTGTGTTTTGAGGATCATCACCGACTGTTTCGCGGATGCGCGGAACGATTCAACGGTCTCATCCTCTTCATCGTAAGCGAATGTTACGTCGATCACAACCTCATCGCCGTATCTTGCACCTTTGGGTGCGATCACTTCCAGCTTGAACTCCTTCGGCTGTTTTCCGGGAGTGTCAACCTCCAAATCATTCTTGCTGCGGTAGTTGCTCCAAACCTCTCCGGACGAATCATACAATGCAACACTCCACTCCGGTGCATTCTCCGGGTCGGGAGTGGACACATCGAGCCTGACGTTCATCTTACCCGATTCGGCCGTTCTTGTTTCAAATGCCCATGTTGTGCTGCCGCCGGCGGATATCATCCTGTCACGGTCGCCGTTGTTACTGGATTCGCTTGACATATATCATCAACTCCGATCAGAAAAATCCGGGGAGGTAATTCATGATCCACATGATGGCAAACCCGGCCGCACCCAGTATAAGGATGCCTATGCCAGTGATCAGAAGGACCTTCTTGTACTGTTCCTTCTCCGGCCTGCGCGCCATTCTGAGAACCCTTCCGTACCTTCCTTTGCCTATGTTACGGAACTTTGATTCCAGTTCGTCTTGGACCTCTGTGGCCTTTTCTTCAATGCTCATCGTTTTCCTCCCGTATCCTGCCGCCGCAGCGGTCTGTTTTCCCTGTTACCACTGAGAGATGGTACAGTTAGAGATATCCCTTAAAAAGTATTGATACTTTAAAGATTTCGGTCAATGGCCCGTAAATATCAAAAACCGCAACGGTTAAAACACTGAGCATGATAATATTAATACCGCAACCGCTATGCGAGACACGGTGTAAGTTTGCAGTCCGGGTTGATAAACGGCGTGGATATATCATCATCTATCTTCAACGAGTTGAAGGAAAGGATAGCCGTACTCAAATCGAAAGGAGTCACACCCGGACTGGCTGTCGTGCTCGTTGGCGAGGATCCGGCGTCGCAGGTGTATGTGCGCATGAAAGGAAAGAAGTGTGAAGAACTGGGCATGCATTCGTTAACGATAACACTCCCGGAGGATACATCGGAATCAGACCTCCTTAAAAAAGTGGACGAACTGAACAAAGACGGCAGGATACACGGATTTCTGATACAATTGCCGTTACCGAAACACATAAACGAGGACAAGGTCCTGAACGCCATGGATCCGAGAAAGGACGTTGACGGATTCCATCCGTTCAACGTCGGGAAGATGCTGATAGGCGAACCCCTGTTCCTTCCCGCAACACCTGCCGGCGTACAGCAGATGCTGCTGCGCAGCAACGTGGACGTTGCCGGAAAACATGTCGTGATAGTGGGAAGAAGCAATATAGTCGGTAAGCCGATGGCCGCCATGCTCTTACAGAAAGGGAAAGGGGCGGATGCCACGGTGACCGTCGTCCACTCAAGGACGAACAATCTGGAAGAATACACACGGCAGGCCGACATTCTGATCGTGGCGATAGGCAAGGCAAAGTTCATAACAAAGGACATGGTCAAGAAAGGGGCGGTCGTGATAGACGTCGGAACGAACAGGGTGGACGACCCGACAAGTGAAAAAGGTTCAAGACTGGTGGGTGATGTGGATTTCGACAACGTGAGAGAAAAGGCATCGCTGATAACTCCCGTACCGGGAGGAGTCGGTCCAATGACGATATGTCTGCTCATGGCCAACACGGTCAAGGCGGCGGAGATGTCATTATAACGCTACACAGGTGATAAAATTATGAAGGAATGCGAGGCGCACGGATATTACCGTGACGAGATATGTCCGGTATGCGGAGAACCCGGAAAGTTTCTGATGAACGATTCGGAGGTGGAAAAGCTCGGAAGGACGCTGGCAGGCATCCTGAGACACGGGAAGTTCGATCTCGAGATGGATGATCAGGGATTTGTGAACATACGCGAAATCGTTTTTACGGTGAAAGAGAACAACAACAGGATGCACTGGATGAGACCGCATCATATCATTGCGATGGTGGAGACCGACCCCAAGGGAAGGTATCAGACGTCGGGAGACATGGTAAGGGCCACATACGGTCATTCGATACCGCTTGAACTGGAACTGCCGTCGGACGAGGTTCCGGAGGAACTGTTCTTCCCGACGACCGGTGAGGAATTGGATATAATATTGGAAATGGGCATAATGCCGTCGGACCGTTCGATGGTCCATCTCTCATTGACATATGATGATGCGATGAGAGCCGGAAAAGTACGCGTGGACGATCCGGTGATCCTTGCCATAGATGCATATGCGGCGATGGACGAAGGATACAAGATAGGTAAAGCCGGCAAGACGGTGTTCCTTGCCAAGCAGATACCTCCCGAGTGTTTGTCCGTTGCCGATGAGAACAATTACGAGTGAAGAGGTGATGACCGATGCCCACCATATTGAAACCGGACCAGGTTCGGGAGAAGTACGGCAAAATGTTCTGCCAAGGATTCTTTACAATGGTGGATGAAGAGAACGGGATAGCTCAGATCGTGGAGAAATGCGTCTCGCGCGGTCCGGTGGAGTGGGACATCGTCAACAGAAAAAGAACGGGAGGCGTGCTGAAGGACATACGCTCCGAAGGCACCACGATAATAATGGACACGATCATCGGCGAAGCTCCATTGAATTTCGGACCCGTATCGCCGAACCTCGGAGGGCAGGGTATAAGCGCACTTATCGTCAAAGGCGACAGGGTCCACACCAAATGGTTCGGACTCGCGGGCGCATCCGTCGGAATAGGGGCGTGCATACCGCAGTGCTCAGACGTTATAGAGACGATATATCCGGACGATTTCAAAATAGGCGGCGCACACAGGGCGGAAGTTGAGATCGTGACGCCGAAGATGGTGCGCGTGATCATAGGCGTTGATGATACCGATACCAAAGAAAAAGGAGCATCGTGGGTGACCATGATGAATCTGGGAAGGGATTGCCCGATCGGAAGGTTCCTTGATCACAAGATAACGCAGCTTAATCCGAACGTCCCCAACAAGACGACAAACTGCTGCTCCACGGCCGTGGCGTTCGCGGTCAGGCCGGACGAGGTTCATGATCTTATCGATTTCGCGAAGAGACACATTGCACAGGAGACATATTCCGAAAACACCGTCATGACGGTGTTCACCGGCCTCAAGGTGCCGAAAGAACTGGAAGAGTTCGGATGGGACGCCAAGCGCACGCTTTTTGAAGTCGATGACGCGTTAAAGATCGCAGAGAAATGCGGCATCCAAGTAATTGAGATAACGGGAAGCAGAGGAACGATCGGAGCCGTTGCCGCGATAGGATGTTTCGACATGGGCATAAGGTCTGCCGGTGTTCCGGAGGATTTTGATTGACATGTCGCCCATATCCAACTTCATAAGGAAGCAGACATACGGCAGGTATGAGAACAAACTGGAAAAGGAACTGAAACGTAACCGGATACCGAATCACGTTGCGATAATAATGGACGGCAACAGACGGTACGCCGAAGAGACGATGAAGGCGGATGCGAACCAAGGCCATCTGAAAGGAAAGGAAAAACTGGAAGAGGTGCTTGAGTGGTGCAGGGACCTCGGAGTGAAAATTCTGACGGTGTATGCGTTCTCAACGGAGAACTTC
Source organism: Candidatus Methanomicula labiotermitis (assembly GCA_009780575.1). Classification (GTDB taxonomy): domain Archaea; phylum Thermoplasmatota; class Thermoplasmata; order Methanomassiliicoccales; family Methanomethylophilaceae; genus Methanomicula; species Methanomicula labiotermitis. The sequence continues at coordinate 23,063 of WQZU01000018.1, read as the reverse complement.
TCAAGGAAGGAGGACGAAGTGTCGTTTCTCATGAACCTTCTGGAAAAAACGCTGTTTGAATTCGCGGACGATGAACGGATACATGAGAAACGCATCAGACTGAAAGTGATCGGGGACATGGACACAATGCCGGAAAAGGTTGCCGAAGCGATCAGACACGCGGAAGAAAAAACATCCGGTTATTCCGATTTCTTCCTGAACATGGCGGTGGCGTACAGCGGAAGGCAGGAAATAAAGGACGCGGTGAAGAGCATCGCACGCAAAGTGAGATCGGGCGAACTGAACATAGACGACATAGACGAGACCACCGTTTCCGGACATATGTACTCCCCTGGACTCCTTGACCCGGACCTGGTACTCAGGACCTCCGGTGAACTCAGACTATCGAATTTCATGCTTTGGCAGCTTGCGTATTCGGAGCTTTATTTCTCGGACATCTATTGGCCCGGATTCAGGAAACTGGATTTCCTCAGGGCGATAAGATCTTTCCAGCAGCGATCCAGGCGGTTCGGGCAATAACGTTTTTCCGGTGCGTTCATCATCCGCGGAATACCCGATCGGATGCAAGAACGTCCAGCGCGGAACGAGACAACAATTAATATAAAATAACCATTCAGGAGAACAATGGCGACAGACATAATCTTTTTGCACGCACCGAGCGTGTATGATTTCAGGAAGAAACCGATATTTTACGGACCGATAAGCGATGTTGTTCCGTCATCGCCGGTGTTCGAGATGTATCCCATCGGGTTCATGACGATGTCTGCCCATCTTGAAGAGGCGGGATACAGAACAAGGATCGTAAATCTGGCGGTTCAGATGCTTCAGAGCAAGAAGTTCGATGCGGAAAAACTGATAAGGAAGCTTGATGCGAAGGTTTTCGCAATAGATCTGCACTGGATGCCGCACGCGCACGGTGCGCTTGAGGTCGCAAAGATAGTCAAAGAACATCATCCGGACTCCGTTGTTGAGCTCGGAGGATTCACATCGTCATATTTCCACGAGGAACTAATAAAACGAGATGAGGTGGACATGGTCATGCGCGGCGACTCCACGGAGATACCGCACATAAAATTGATGGATGCGCTGACCGAAGGAAAAGATCTCTCTGATGTTCCGAACCTGACGTGGAAGGATAAGGACAAACGGGTTCATGTAAACGACATGTCATTCATCCCGGAGGACCTGGATTGGCTGAAGTTCGACTACGGAACGGTGATACGCAACGCCCTCAGGCACAGGGACATCAAAGGCGCGCTTCCGTGGCTGGGATGGGACAAGCTGCCGCTGACGTCGGTGTTCACGGTCAGAGGGTGTTCGTACGAATGCGTGGAATGCGGCGGTTCCGGCTTTGCGAACAGGAAGGTCCTGTGCCGCAGCAGGCCCGCATTCAGAAGCCCCGAGAAACTGGCGGAGGACATGTCCTCGATACAGGATTATCTGAAGGCGCCGATATTCGTGATCGGCGATCTCAGACAGGGCGGAAAGGATTACGCGGAGCGGTTTTTCAGCGAGATAAAGAAACGCGGTCTGAAGAACCACGTTGCACTGGAACTGTTCAAACCCGCCGATGAAGAATTCTACAAGATGGCGAACAGCGCATTGGGCGAATACACTATGGAGTTCTCGCCCGATTCACATGATGAGACGGTACGCAGGACGCTCGGAAGGAATTACGACAATGCGGCAATAGAAAAAACGGTCAAAAGCGCGTTCGAGAACGGATGCACGCGATTCGATCTTTTCTACATGACCGGACTCCCGGAACAGACGAGGGAGTCGGCGATCAACAGCGTGAAAGCGGCAAGAGGACTTTGGGAATCCGTAAAAAAAGAGGACAGGCTTTTCATATACAATGCGCCGTTCGCTCCGTTCGTGGACCCCGGGAGCAAAGCGTTCGAATCACCGGAAGAATTGGGATACAGGTTCTTCGCACGCACATTGGAAGAACACAGAAGACTTTTGGACAATCCGTCGTGGAAGCATGTTCTCTCGTATGAGACAAAATGGATGACCCGCGACGACATAGCGGAAACCTCTTACGATGCCGCATTGGAACTCGCGAAGATCGAGTTCAAGTGCGGCCGGTCTTCGAAGGAGATGTACGATGCGCGTACGGAGAGGACGGGGACCGCGAAAGCAATGCTCAGGAAGATAGATGATATTCTTTTAATTAAAGACGCGCGCGAGCGCGAGAGTGAACTTTGGTCGCTCAAAGACGAAGGGGATAAACTGATGCTGTCGACGGTGTGCAACAAGAAAGACCTCGATTGGAAAACGGGATCGATATGGTCAAACACTCCGCGCATCATAACGGGCATGGTAAAATCGTTCAGGAAATGATCAATCCTTTTTTCCGAGTTCCTTCGATTTGAGGGTGGCTGCCTCGACCGCGTTCATCAGAGCCGATCGCAGCCCGCAATCCTCAAGGACCTTCACCGCTTCGATGGTCGTTCCTCCCGGAGAGCAGACGATTTCCTTCATCTTCCCGGGATGCTCATCCGTCTCCAATATCGTCTTTGCGGCACCCAACAGGGTCTGCGCGGCCAATTTCACGGATACATCTCTAGGAAGCCCCATCAGCACACCGCCGTCCGAGAGGGCTTCGATTATCATGTACGCGTACGCCGGCCCGCTCCCGCTGAGGCCGGTTACGGCGTCAAGGAGATCTTCGTTCACTTCATACGATACGCCGACCGCCTTCAATACCCCGTCGACCTTGGCGCAATCATCCGCTGTTGCCCTTGTTCCGCGCGAAAATGCCGACGCGGAGGCCAATACCATACACGGCTGGTTAGGCATAACACGCACAAAACGACATACTGGGTCATTTGTTTCAAGGAAAGAAGTTGTGATCCCGGCGGCTATCGACATTACAAGATGATCCTTGGTAAGATGGCCTTTCAGCGACGTCAAAACCTCCTTCACCTGCTGCGGTTTCACGGAAAGCACAATGAACTTTGCAGCCTTCACAACCGCGGCGTTGTCTTCATGAACGTCTATCTTCAATGTGTCTGCAATGTATTTCCTTCTGGGCCCGTACACCTCACTGGCTACTATTTCGCCGGGAGAGTAGAGCTTTGTGAACATGATACCCTTCATCAGCGCCTCCGCCATGTTCCCGGCACCGATAAAACCTATCTTTTTGGTCATGTTTGTTACACCTGAGCGTGCGATGGGGATGTCCATTAATAAATCTACCTCAATTCGTGCGGCTAAATCTACGTTAAGTGCGCGCGCGGTTCTCCCTCGCCTGTTAACTTTTATATAATCACAGAGCATGCGGAGAGCCATATGTCATTGATAATGGAATACCTGCCATTGGCGGTCCTAGCAGTCCTTGCCTTGGGATTTGCCCCGCTTTCGTGGTTTGTCTCTAGGTTCTTCAGGCCCGACAGGCCCTCGCAATGGAGGGATACGACATACGAATGCGGATCCGAGCCTATTGGCGAGGCGCATGTTCAGTTCAAATTTCAGTATTATGTTTTCGGTATAATTTTCGTTGTTTTCGATCTGATCGCAACGTTCCTTATGCTCTGGGCGATATCATTCTCCGGTCTCTCGGATACGGCGAAGGTGTGGATCATACTGTTCCTCGCGCTGATGCTGATCGCCGTTGCACACGCTTTGAAAAGGGAGGGGAAAGTATGCATATGAGTCTGTACCCGCATGCTGTCGCTATGAGTGCGAACGAGTTCATGACATGGTCGTCGGCCATGATAAACAATATGCTCAGTTCAGGAACAAAGAGGATCGTGGACGGGCTCACCGGTCCGATATGGTCGTGGGCTATGAAGAATTCCATACACCCGCTGCACTTCGGGCTTGCCTGCTGTGCGCTTGAGATGGCCGCCGCGTCCAATACCAAATATGACGCCGAACGTATCGGTACGATATACCGTTCAAGTCCGAGGCAGACGGATGTTCTGCTTATCAACGGATGGATATCCAAGAAGCTCAGGCCGGACGTAAGGCGTCTTTATGAACAGATGCCCGCACCGAAATGGGTGGTGGCGATGGGTGAATGCGCTATATCGGGCGGTCCGTGGTATGATTCATACAACATCGTTCAGGGAGCGGACCAGATCGTGCCCGTTGACATCTACATACCGGGATGCCCGGTGAAACCGGACGCGATGATAGACGGTTTCATGCTGCTTCAGGAAAAGATCAGGCACTACTTCGAAAGAGGGGTTTTCATGGAGGACTGAACATGGTTGTCAACATCTTCATGGAAGCGCCCTCGGTGGAGGAGATAGTGGTTGCCGTGAAACGCGACTTTGATCACAAAGTGACCGTGAAAAGAACGGGAGTGCGCAGAGTGTACATGTCATGCGAAAGAGACACAATCCATTCGCTCTGCAAATACATGCACGGTGTTCTCAACTTCGAGCAGGCGTCATCGGTGGGCGGCGTTGATTGGGTGGACCATCTGCAGGTGGTGTACCACCTTTCGAATTATTTCAACGGAGTGATGGTAGAGATAACGGTTGACATACCGAACGACGATCCGCATATAGATTCGGTCGCCCTCATATGGGAGGGTGCGGATTGGCACGAGAGGGAGACATACGAATTATTCGGGATAATATTCGACGGGCATCCGAAACTGGAAAGGCTGCTCACGCCGCAGAACTACGAGTTCTTCCCGTTCAGGAAATCATATAAGCTAAGGGGGCAGGAATAAATGATGTGGATCACAATGGGGCCGCAGCACCCATTCTCACACGGGCTGTGGACGCTGAAGGTCAAGGCCGACGGAGAGATAATCGTGGATGCGGAACCCGTCATAGGATACCTGCACCGCGGCTGGGAGAAAGAATGCGAGAACAGGACGTACCCTCTCATCATACCGATGGCCGATCGTCTGTGTTACTCCGCATCAATGACCTGGGCGCACGTTTACTGCAAAGTCGTTGAGGAAGCGATCGGAATAGAATTGACAGACAGGGCGATGTACCTGAGGGTGGTCGCCGACGAGATATGCAGGATCCAATCGCACCTCATGTGGCTGGCGGCCATGGGTACCGACCTCGGTAATCTGACGATATTCCTGTGGGCGCTCAGGGAGAGGGAATTTTTCCTCGATCTCAACGTCAAACTCTGCGGTCAGAGACTTACTACGAATTACCCGCGCATAGGCGGCGTCAGGAACGACATGCCCTATTACTTCGAGAGAGACTGCCTGAGAGTGGTCAAGCGCTTCGAGAAGGCGCTGTGGGAGATAATAGGTCTTACCGACGAGTCGGCTATATTCCTCTCAAGGATGAGAGGCATCGGATTCATAAGCCGCAAGGATGCGGCCAATTACGGACTCACGGGACCGTCCATGAGAGGATGCGGCGTCGATTTCGACATTCGCCGCGACGATCCGTACTGTAATTACGATCTGCTTGACTGGGAGGTCGCCGTCTGCAACGACGGGGACGCGTACGGCCGTTATAAAGTAAGGATCGAGGAGATGTTCCAAAGCTGTGAGATAATCAAACAGGCGATGGCAAAACTCGAGTCGATACCGAAGACGGATCCGACGCGGATAAAGGTACCGAGGAATGTTCCCGAGGGAACACATTTCGCAAGACTCGAGGATCCGAGAGGAGAGAGCCTTATGTACCTGGTGTCGGACGGTACCGACAAACCGTACCGTCTGAAAGTGAGAAGCCCGATATTTGTGAACGTGTCGGCGGCCAAACACATGGTCAAAGGTGTTAGGGTCGCTGATATTCCTGCCATAATGGGAACGATAGACATGTGTCTCGGAGAAGCGGATAGGTGATCCAATGCTTGACGGCCTATTAAACTGGGTATCTTTCTCAAATCCGATGGACAATCCGTTCTACGCATACGGCGATGTTTACAACCTGCCGTATGACATCGGTTACAAGATATGGGAACTGATCGGAGGCACCCTGGCGTGGCTCCTGAATCTGTTATTCCCGGATAACGGCGTATCATCGTTCCTTGTGTCGGATGCGGTGATGAACGCCCTTGCGATCGTTTTAATGGCGGTAGTGATATTCGCGGTCGCGTTCATAATAAATCTGACAATGATATGGGAGGAGCGTAAAGTTCTCGGAAGGATGATGGACCGCAGGGCCACACGTATCGGTCCGCTCGGTTATTTCCAGAACCTTTCCGACGGTCTCAAGACGTTCCTTAAAGAGAACATAATGCCCGCCAAGGCGGACAAGATGGGATACATGTGGGCGCTGTCCATAGTCATCGGATCATCGGTTCTCATAGCATGTATGATCCCGCTCAGCGACAGATGGTTCATAGTTGATTACGGAACCGGTCTTCTGATAATATTCGCGCTGTTCGCGATCGCACCGTTCACCATACTGGTGGCAGGGTGGGCGCAGAACAATAAATATTCACTTATAGGCGGGATGAGGGCTGCGGCGCAATTGATCTCGTATGAGGTGCCGATGCTGATAGTGTTCGCATCAGTGGCGCTCATGGCCGGCAGTTTCAATATTAACGAAATAGTGCACGCACAGGCGGAGACGATGTGGTACATCCTGCCGCTGTTCCTGGGATTCGTCGTCTTCATGGTGGCGGCCATCGCAGAAGCGGAAAGGATACCGTTCGATCTTCCCGAGGCGGAAGCGGAACTCGTGGAAGGATGGCAGACAGAGTACAGCGGCATGAAGTGGGGTCTCATCATGCTGGGAGACTACTTCAGAGGATACGTCGCATGCGCGCTCGGAGCCATAATGTTCCTGGGAGGCTGGATGCTCCCGGGCATAGGGGCGGGACCGGTGCCTGAACTGGTGTTCCTGCTCAAAGTGTTCCTGCTGTTCTTCATATTCATATGGGTAAGGGCGGCGCACTGCCGTGTCAGGACCGATCAGATACTCAACATAGGCTGGAAGATACTGTTGCCGTTGTCGGTGATAAACCTGATAATCGTCATTCTCATAAAAATGACGGGTGACATGCCGTGGGATATGGTAATCGGATTGATACCCTGGGATTCCATCAGAGGGGTGATACCGTGGCAATAAAGTACCTACATAAATACCCGAAAGGGAAAAACGCACGCACACTTTGGGTTCTGAAACCGATGTGGGTAACGCTGAAGAAGATGTTCAAGACGACCTTCCACAGACCGGTCACCATAATGTATCCGTACGAGAAGGAATGGATCCCGGACAACTACCGAGGGCGCCCCGGCCTCAAGTTCGATGAATGTGTGGGCTGCGGGATATGCGAGAGGATGTGTCCTCCCGCAGGCATAAAGATGATCAAAACGGATGATGATGCCGGTAAGACCGTGCTGAGGCCGCAGGTCAACCTCGGAAGATGCATGATGTGCGGCTACTGCGCGGAATACTGTCCGACGAACGCCATGATCGTGACGCCGGATTATGAATTGGCCGCATACACGAGAGAGGAACTGATATACGGGCCGCGCAAGCTCGCGTGGCCGAATCACACGAAGATGATGGAAGTGGACATAGAGGAGCACCTGATGTCCGATCTGAACAAAGGCATACTGAACAGGACCGTTGCGTTCTACAACATAGACAAACCGGAACTGGTGACCGAGAAGTGCATAGGCTGCACAAGGTGCGTCAAAGTGTGCCCCACGGACGTGATCGAGATGTACACGGTCGGCGAGAATGACAAAGGGAAACCGATAAGACTACCTAAGTTCGAACTCGACAAATGCGTCTGCTGTGAATTGTGTGTTGAAGAGTGTCCCAAGGACGCTCTTTGGATAAAGGAGGTGCTATGATGAGTTTTTTCGAAAGCATCGGATCGCTGTTCGACGGGTTCGTCGAGACCGTATCAGGCGCCGTGGATTTCTTAGTGGCCAATCCTGATGCGTTCGCATTCATTATACTGGCGGCGATCACGATATTGTCTGCGATATTCGTTGTGATATCGGAGGAAGTGGTGCACAGTGCATTCTATTTGGCATTGTCATTCGTATGTGTGGCGGTGGTGTTCTTCTTCCTGGAGGCGGAGTTCATAGGAGTTGTGCAGCTTATGGTCTACGTATGTGCGATAACCATAATGTTCGCATTCAGCATCATGCTTACACGCAGAACGATCATGAAGGAGAGTGATGACGATGAATAAGAAATCGCTTATGATCGGCATAGCGGTAGCCGGCGCTCTTCTGGTGATGCTCTCGGCCGTTGCCCTTTCAAGCGAGTGGAATGAAATGAACGATAACGGACCGACGGAGATACCGTTCACGCTGGATGAGGACGGCGCTCTGATAGAAGGCTCGCTTAATATGGCATTGTTCGAGGATCACGGATATGTGCTGTTCATATTGGCATTGCTTCTGTTCGGTGCAATAATAGGCGGCGCCTACGTTGCCAAGGAAGGTGATGACGATGATTCCGATTGAGATGTTCCTCATACTCTCGGCGGCACTGTTCTGCATAGGACTGGTGGGCGTACTCGTTAAGACGAACGGTATCGTGATACTGATGTGCATTGAGCTGATGCTCAATGCGGCCAACATAAACTTCATCGCATTCGCGGCATATCTCGGAGATGCGCTGGGACAGGTGTTCGTGCTGATGGCGATAGCGGTCGCCGCCGCTGAGGTCGGTATCGGTATCGCCATATTGCTGAACGTGTACAAGGCGAAGAAAACAACCGACGTTGACGATCTGACGATCCTGAGGTGGTAAAGGTGTTCATGGAATATGCATGGCTTATCCCGGTCGCACCGCTTCTCGCATTCGTCATAGTGGGATTCTTCGGAAATAAGACGAAAGAAGGCGGCGGGGCTATAGCTCTCGGTTCCGTTCTGATAGCATTCGTACTCTCCATATTGGTGTCGTATGAATATTTCGTCACAAGCGGTCTTTTCGATTCGGGTGAAGCGTATGCTCCGGCACCGTTCCAATGGCTCGTGTTCGGTGATTACGCGCTTAATTTCGGTATATATATTGACAGTCTCACATGCGTGATGCTGTTGTTCTCATCGTTCATCTCGCTGATGATATTCCTGTACTCCATAGGGTACATGAAAGGCGAGGGAGCGAGGAAAAGGAGATATTACGCTGAGATAGCACTGTTCCTCGGTGCCATGCTCGGTCTGATACTCTCAAGCAACTACCTGGAGATGTTCATCTTCTGGGAGCTGATGGGTGTATGTTCATATTTACTCATAGGATTCTGGAGCTACAAGCACCCCGAAGGGGATGCAGCGTCAGAGGCCGCCGCATCTGCGGCAAAGAAAGCGTTCCTGGTCACGAGACTGGGAGATGTCTGTATGATGGCCGGTCTGTTCGTGCTGCTGTTCGCGTTCAAGAGCCTGGACTTCACAACGCTGTTCGACCCGGCTGAGATCGCGAACGTTGACAGCGGCATGATAATCCTCGGTTCGCTGCTGCTGTTCGGCGGTGTCATCGGTAAGAGTGCGCAGTTCCCGCTGCAGGATTGGCTGCCGGATGCGATGGCCGGTCCGACGACCGTGTCCGCGCTTATACATGCGGCAACCATGGTCAAGGCAGGCGTATACCTTGTTGCAAGGTCTTACCCGCTGTTCATACAGAGCGCCGATGTGATGCTGGTAGTGGCGGTCATCGGTGGTGTCACGGCGTTCATAGCCGCGACAATGGCATTGAACAATATGAGTCTCAAGCGTGTGCTTGCGTATTCTACTGTTTCGCAATTAGGATTGATGATAATGGCGCTGGGCGCCGGAGGTTACGTCATAGCGATGACGGCGGGCGACTATCATGCGTCCCTCGGATACACGGCGGGCGTATTCCACATGATGAACCACGCCTTCTTCAAAGCGCTGCTGTTCATGTGCGCCGGTTCGGTGATACATGCGGTCGCATCAGAGGATTTACGGCAAATGGGCGGGTTAAGTAGAAAGATGAGGATAACTTCGGCAACGATGTTCATAGGCGCTCTGTCGATAGCCGGATTCCCGTTCTTCAGCGGGTTCTGGTCAAAGGATCTGGTGTTCGAGTCGGTAATGAATCCGTACGCATCCGGACTGCCTGCGGGAGACATATTCCTGTTCCTGTTCGCCCTGGCGCTTATAACGGCGTTCATGACCGCGTTCTACATGTTCAGGATGTGGTACATGACATTCAAAGGAAAGCCCAAGGAGGCGGCTGAACACTGTCACGGTGAATCTCCGAAAACGATGACGGTACCGTTGATAATATTGTCATTGTTCGCGGTCGGATCCGGATTCCTGCTGTTCGTCGGTCTCAACGATATAATAACATTCAGCGTGATCGGCGGGGAATTCATGGTCGGCGGTAATGGTAAAACTGCAGAATACCTGTTCTGGCATGTCCTGGAGAATAAGTGGACATATGTGTCACTGGCGCTGTCGCTGTCCGGAATATTCCTGGCGTATCTGATGTATTCCAGGAGGATCATAAACCCGGCGCGCTTCAACATGGGCGGCCGCTCAGGATTGTACAGGTTCCTGACGGCAAGATACTACTTCCCTCAGCTGTACGACCAGATATCCCTCAAACTGGGATACGGGGTTGCGAAGGGAGTGGACTACGTTGACAAGAACCTCATAGACGGAACGGTGGACGGGATATCGAATGCGATATCCGGAAGCTCCGACACAATGAGGAAGATGCAGACCGGTAACGTGAGGAACTACGCCGCGATCGTGATAATCGGAACGATGGTGCTGGTAGCGGTTCTTTTCATACTGGTAAGATTCGGAGGTGTGTGATATGGATTTCTTATCATCACTGTCTATCCCGTCGCTGCCGATCCTTCCGCTGCTGCTGATCCTTCCGATATTGGGAGCAGTCTTCTGTTTCCTCATAAAGAATGATCGGAGGCATACGAGACACATGGCGATCCTGTTCTCAGGCGTAACGCTGGCGCTGTCTCTGCTGCTGCTTTATGACATCTCATCCAGAGGCTATGTGGAAAGCGAGAGCTACGCGTGGATAAACACGGCGTATCTCCAGATGAATCTGGACATAGGCGTTGACGGAATGAGCATGCTGATGGTGCTGCTAACAGCTCTGCTCGTGCTCATGGTCGCAATATTCTCAGACACGGAGAGCGAGAGGTCAAACTCCTTCTTCGCGCTGATAATGGCAACGCAGGCAGGTCTCATGGGCGTATATCTGGCGCAGGATTACTTCCTGTTCTTCATATTCTGGGAGGTTGCGCTGATACCGATGTTCTTCCTTATCGCAGGATGGGGAGGACCGCGCAGACACTACGCGTCGATGAAGTTCCTGATATACACGCACGTTGCAAGCATGATAATGCTGATCGGTATATTCATGCTCGTCATAACGGCGGCTGACGGAGGAGTCCTTAACTTCTCGTTCGAAGCGGTGAAGGCGGCGTCGGCGGCAGGGCTGTTCACAACGACGTTCCAAGTAGTGGTGTTCGGACTGCTGTTCTTCGGCTTTGCCGTTAAGATGCCGCTTGTACCGTTCCATACATGGTTACCGGATGCACACGTTGAAGCACCGACGGCGGGAAGCGTGCTGCTGGCGGGCGTGATGCTTAAGATGGGTTCGTATGCAATAATCAGGATCTGTCTGGAAGTGTTACCGGAAGGTGCCATTGCATGGCAGACGGTAATGATAGTGCTTGCTTTGGTAGCGATACTGTACGGAGCGTACGCGTGTATCGCACAGAAGGACCTTAAGAAAATGGTGGCGTTCTCATCGATCAGCCATATGGGATTCGTACTGCTGGGTATAGCTACGCTGTCCGGCATAGGTATACAGTTTGCGATATTCCAGATGTTCGCGCACGGCCTGATAACCTCGGTGCTGTTCATGGTTTGCGGAATAGTCGGCCACAACACCGGAACGAGGGACATACCGCTGCTCGGAGGATTGGCAGGAAAGATGCCGATATTCGCAGGATTCATGATGTTCGGATTCCTGGCCTCGCTTGGCCTTCCGGGACTGATAGGGTTCGTTGCGGAATTCGGTGTGCTGATGGCATTCTTCGATTATCTGATGGGCATCGATGTGCTGTGGCCGATAGTGTTCGCGTTAGCTTCGCTGATGCTCACGGCAGGTTACTTCACATGGGCGATGCAGAGGTCGATATTTGGAAAAGAGACAACCAAGATCGATATGTCGAATGTGCACGATGTCAACAGGCGGGAAGGCGTTGCGCTTGGTCTGCTTTGCGCACTGATCGCATTGTTCGGAATAATGCCTTGGCTGATAATGGACGTACTGGCTGAGATGCCGCTCGTCCTTCTGGGGGTGGTATGATGGATCTCTTTGGTTTGGATCTGACAATAATCAATGATGTGGTAAAGGAACTGATGCCGATAATGCCTCAGGTGATCCTGATAATCGCGGCGATCATCGTACCGGTGTTCGGATACGGGAAAAGAAAAGGTATAACGGCGTGGCTTTCATTGGCTGCGGTAACGTCAGCGCTTGCCCTTACCATATTCCTGATCTATGACAGCTACTCCGGTTCTTTCCTGAATCTGTTCGAATTCAATGAATTCACCGGGTTCATGATGCTGATATTCATGCTGGTGCTTTTCCTGGTGGTATTGATATCACTGACAGAAAGCGAAAACAGGAAGCATAGCGGAGAGTACTTCTCGTTACTCTTCGTGGCAACGATCGGTATGACTTTCGTTGCCGGTGCGACCGACCTGATAACGCTGTTCGTCGGAATAGAATTGGCAAGCATATCGTCGTATGCGCTTGTGGCGTTCAGGAAGAACGACCCGAGATCGGCCGAAGCGGCAGTGAAGTTCCTGATCATCGGAGGAGTATCGACAGCAATATCCCTTTACGGTATGTCGCTGCTGTACGGAATGACCGGAACAACGGAGCTCGCAGCGGTAGCAGACTACCTGGCGGCCGGAGACTTCACGTGGGTGTACATAGTCGCCGTGATAATGCTGATAGCGGGATTCGGATTCAAGCTGGCGCTTGTTCCGTTCCATGCATGGGCACCGGACGTCTATGAGGGAGCACCGACCCCGGTTGCCACGTTCCTTGCGGCAGGATCGAACAAGATGGGTTTCATAATCTTCTTCAAGATATTCCTTATCGCGTTCGTGGCCGCACAGACGGTCGGCGGCGTTCCGGAACTGCAATGGCTGTTCGCGATACTCGCGGGGGTCACGATGACCGTCGGTAACATAATCGCGATAACACAGACAAGCATCAAAAGAATGCTCGCGTACTCCAGTATCGCGCAGGCCGGTTACGTGCTCATCGTTCTGGCGGTGGCCACCGAATATATATTGGCGGGCGGTCTGTTCCACATGATGACGCATGTCTTCATGAAAGGCGGTGCGTTCATTGTTGTTGCGGCATTGTGCGCAAGAGGCATCGGAGAATACATATCGGATTACAAAGGGCTGGCAAAAAGGGCACCGCTGGTCGCAGCTGCGATGGGACTGTTCATGTTCTCGCTCGCAGGCATACCGCCTCTGGCAGGATTCGCTTCGAAGTTCATACTGTTCTCGGGAGCGGTCACGGCTGAAGGAACATGGATTTGGCTCGTTGCCCTTGCGGTGATAAACAGTGCGTTGTCTCTGTATTACTACGCAAGAGTGGTAAAGGCGATGTTCGTGGACAAAGGAGCAACGACCGAGAAGATACGTGTTCCGCACAGCTTCAAATTCGCAATAGCGATATGTGCGGTGGCGACAGTTGCTATGGGCCTGTATCTTGGTCCGATAATGGAGATATGCGAGGCAGCGGCAGCAGCGTTCTTTGCAATGGTGTAAGTAAAACCTTTTCCAATTTTCCTTCTTTTTCAGCATTTTTCAAACAGCGGATTAGCGGGCCGCATGAACGATCTGTTGCAAGCTGGAAGAGTTTAAGTATATTCTTTCTTTTAAAGGGCCATGGAAGATCAGTGGTACTTGCCGATATCCGATGAACTGGCTACAGTTGACGGGATCATCGCGGACACTATCAGATCGAAAAAACCGGAACTGCAGGAGATGTGCGACTACGTTACATCCTCCGGCGGCAAGAGGATAAGACCGGCGCTGTGCATTCTGGCATATTATGCGTGCGGAGGCACCGAAAGCGATGAGATGCTGCGTACGGCGTCCGCCTTTGAATTGATACATGATGCCACATTGATACACGACGACATAAACGACAAAAGCGAGATCCGCCGAGGAAGGAAAACGGTGCATGAGAATTTCACGGTCACCAAAGCGGTGATACTCGGAGACTACTTCTTCGTGATGGGCCTCAAACTGATATCAATGGACAAGAACATAGTGGAAACGATCGCCGACGCATCGAAAGCAATAGCCGAGAGTGAATTCATTCAGAAGGAGTTTGAACACAAACCGATAGTTACGGAAAGTGATTATCTGAACATAATACGCGGAAAGACGGCAATGCTCATGTCCGCCGCGGCAAGGGTCGGCGCATATCTGGCAAACGCAGATCACAAAACAACGGAGGCAATATCCGCGTTCGCACTTGACGCCGGAATGGCCTTTCAGATGATCGATGATGTTCTTGATGTCATAGGTGACTACAGGTCAACCGGAAAGAAGGCAGGAATGGACATAGCGGAAGGAAAACCAACGCTTCCCGTGATATATGCAATGTCGGACAGCGCAAACGGTAAAAGGATAAGGGAGATCTTTGAGAAGAGAGAATCAACGGACGCCGATCTGGAAACGGTCTTGGAAATGATACGCAAAACGGACGCGATCGACAGGTGCATGGCAAAGGCAAAGGAAATGATTGAGATCGCAATATCACATCTTTCTTCCATCAAAGACACGGTGTACAAGGATTCGCTGACAGGTCTTGCAAGATACATAGTAAGCCGTGACAGGTGATCACCATAAAAACAGATGTTCTCGTGGTGGGTGCCGGCCCGGCAGGCAGCATAACGGCAAGATATGCGGCGTCCAAAGGAATAGATGTGACGCTCATAGAACGCAGGAAAGAGATAGGCGTACCGGTAAGGTGCGGCGAGTTCATGCCCTCTAACGATGAAATAAAAGGAATGTTCCCGCGTGCCTCGAACATGGAAGAACTTTTCGATATTCCGGAGAATCTGAAACTCAGAGACACCGAGGCCATAAGGCTGACGGACCCGAAGATGAAAATGACGGACATACCTTTCAGAGGTTACACGACCGACAGAGACCGATTTGACAAATATCTGGTATCTCGCGCGGAAGAAGCCGGCGCATCGCTGATAACAGACTGCGCATTCCATAATACGGAAGGGAACACAGCAAAGACATCCGCCGGCGACATTGAATATAAGGTGATAATAGGAGCGGACGGACCCGGTTCCAGGGTCTCCAGGAGTTTAGGGCTGCCAATACCGGAAAGACCGTACCCTGCGGTCACCGCACAGGCGAACGGCGATTTCGATCCGGTCGTGGTGATGTTCTTCGGCGGCATAGCGCCGGGCGCGTACGGGTGGATAATACCCAAGAAAGGACAGGCGAACATCGGTATCGGATTCTCACCGAAATTTGCCGACGGCAACCTGAACGGTTATTTTGATAAGTTCGTTGAGAAGCACGGTTTTGACGTCATAGGAAGAAAAGGAGGCAAATACGTTCCGAGCCAAGGCCCGGTCGGAAAGACGTTCACAGACAGCGGAATGACCGTAGGAGATGCGGCCGGGCATGTGATATCCGTGAACGGCGGAGGTATACCGCTGGCAATGATAGCCGGCCGTATATGCGGAACCGTGGCCGCAGACAGAGTGATCAGCGGAAGATCACTGCAAGATTATCAAACCGAATGGTCGCGCATAATGCTCAAGCCGCTGAAGATCGCCGCCAGAGGTAAGGTGATGGCGGATATCTTCGCATTCGGCTCCGATCTCAGAACAGGAATGTGCATGAAGATCCTCGGAAAAAGAAGGATGGGCAATCTCATACGATGCAGACGAATGTTCCCGTGATCATCTTTTACGATGCGCGCGCATAGAGGAACCGCAGATCGGACAGTCCCTCATCGATTCTTTGTACCATTTTCCGCAGCCGCTGCACCGGTAATTCCATTTTTCCACTCTTTTGATGCCTTCCGTGGCAACCGGGACATACTCTACGCCAATTATCTTGCACACGTTCTGTATAGAAAAATCATCGGTAACAACAACACCGCCGAGATCCACCGCCAATGCAATGACCGAAACGTCAACGTTCGAAAGCCTTCCCGCATCGCCGCTTTTTGATGCAGCATCCTTTACTTTGTTCAAAGACAGTTCAGTGCAGTCCGATATCCGGAGCAGATCGCCCCACCGGTCAAGGCGGCGGTCATTGTATTTTTTAAGTTCATCCGCAACTCCGGCAGGAATGACAACGTCTTCCTGAGGAAGATCCTCCATGGAGAACAGCGCGGAAGTGTCAAGTATCATGACCATGGCATCCGTAACGGCACGGGTATTAATCATTCTTTTCAAAGCCGCGATAAAAAAACGGGCGCGCACGGAAAACATTTGCGCAAATACGCACACGGAACGAAAGTTCGCGCTAAACGCCGCGATATTGTGAAAACGGTAATTTTCGATTGCCGGAACCAGTAAAAATTTTAACCGATGATATATTCAAGGTATTCGATGGCAATAACGGTTGATGACGCGGTAATGAAAATGATAATCGCGGAAGACATGGATTACAGACTGTGCACATCATGCAGCGGACCCGCGCTCGTTCCCACACTGATAAAGCCGCCGAAGGAATCGGACATGAAGATCCCGGTAGGCGATCGTCGGATGCTCTATATCTCAAGGATACAGCTGGGTTATGTGACGCACGTGACTATGGACATGGTATACGATCCGGAGAAACTGTTCTCGTGTTCCGCACTGAGATCGATACGCGATAATTACTGACCGCTCAACGGATACGTTTCACCGAATCGGCTGATGATCTTATCATATCTATGAATTCAAGCTTCGACTGCATGGACGCGGTCTTCAGAGGGTCCGCTTCCGTTATGGGTTTCTGAGGAAGAACGCCGCAAGGCGACTCGGGAAGTATCGATATCTCATATGTTCCGATCTCTTTTGCAACGGCTTCGATCTCAATTTTATCCAGGCCGATCAGCGGTCTGGTGACCGGAATTCCGAGGCCGGATGTCTCCGACCGTATGTTCTTCAGCGTCTGCGACGCAACCTGTCCAAGGGAATCGCCCATTATTATTCCGGAGCAGCCGTTCCTGAAGGCGAATTCTTCGGCAACATGCATCATAAGTCTTTTGCAAAGCACGCACTGATAACTGCTGTCACATCTTTTTTTTATCAATGTTTGATTTATTCCGTGGTCCGCAACATATAACGGAACCTCTTTTTTCAGGACCTCGCTCAAACGGTCGGCTATCCTGACGACCTTGTCAATACATCGATCGTCAGTATAAGGACGGTTGTCCATATGCAGCAAGAGAACATCCGCTCCGAGTGAGGCCATCTTGTATGCGGCAACCGGAGAATCTATACCGCCGGACACCAGAGCGACGAGTCTCATTTCTCTTCGAATACAACGCATCCGTAATCGTCCGCCAGTTTTCTGGAGAACGATCTCTCGCATTTATCACAATGGAGCTGCGTTTTCCCCTTTCTTGTCAATTCCGCTTTGCATTTGAAACAAAGAGCTCTGACAACTCCCAGATGTTCATCCTTCGTTGTAAGCTGCAGCGAGGGTTTGATGCTTATTACCCTCGCTCTTATCCGGTCTCCCTTTCTCAGTTCCTTTGATACGTCATCAATGTAACCCGGTGATATCTTTGATACGTGGATGGTCGCATACGTCTCTCCGCCGACGCTTCTCATGACGCCGTCCGTAACGGTGACGTCCGCGGTCGCCATCGTGGACCGCGTGTCAGCGATCGTTGCGAAAACGATATCTCCCTCTTTCAGAACGTTCGGAGGATTCGGAGAGAAAACCCTGGCGGTCATCTCTTCGTTGTCCAATTCCAGTATGCCTATCTGTGACGCATATATCTTGCCGTCGGAGGCGAAAGTACCATCGGACGCAAGATATTCCTCTTCTACGGCGACCTCATCGCCCGGAAACACTTCTCTTCTCTCTTTCATCAGAAATTCACCTTATCATTATCATAATGACGCCAACGTTATGGTTCGCTTTACTATGGAACGAGAATGTGTGCGGTATATTAAACCTATAGCTTTTTTGAAAACATATCTCTCTTCCCGCCGATCTAACGTATTCGTTCAGGAATTCAGCCGTTGTTTCCATGTGTACAGAATAAACGGTGCCGCAAAGTTCCATAGCTTTGTCAATGAATGCACGGTCCGCGTTACGCGTCTGACAGCCGAACGGAGGATTCATCAGCGCGGTGTCCCCGCGTTCTTTCACATTTCTCACGTCGCGGACCTCGAACTCAACATCGGCCCCGAACGCGGCGGCGTTCTCTCTTGCAATTGATATCGCTTTATCGGAGATATCGTATCCGCGCACATTGTTTGCGCCGAGGATGCACGCTCCGACGGAGAACATACCGGTCCCGCATCCCAGATCGATGATGTCCATACCGTGTATGTCGCCTTCCGAATACGCAGTGAACAGGATGTCGGACGCGATCGCGGACGGCGTCATATACTGTTCAAGCGTTGGATCCGGATCGTTAAAATCCTTCATTCCCTGCAGTCTTATCTCGAGGTCCTTTTTTTTCATGCGGGCACCCGGATATAAGTGAAAGGGGTAAGATGTTTCAGAGCAGCGACTTCATCAATCTGGCAGCTCTTGCGTCGATCGTCTCGATGCCCGTGACCTTGCTTGAATATTCGGTCAGGCAGTTCAGGTCGTTCCGTTCAATGCAGTCAAGTTTGAATTTACGGGTGCCTGCCATCAGCTGTTTCAGGCCCTCGCCGATGCGGTCATGCCAATAGGTGTAAAGACCAACGGCGCCCCACGGTATGTCCGTACCGAGCTTGGCCTTCGGTCTCAGGCTCTGGACGGCGCTGCTTGAGATGAAGAACTTTTCCGGTTTGTTACCGTACTGTTCCGCAAAGGACGGCGGCAGTTTTCCCTTTTCCGCGAGTTTCACGTAATGTTCGCCTTTCATCACGGCGAGCAGCGGCGTTCTGGACATCCCTATCGATCTAACTATCGGACCGTCGCCGATGTCAGACATCGCCAATGCTTTGTACATCTGCGTCTCGTTGACGAATCCTCCCGCGAACGATATGTCCGGAACGAATCTTCCCTGTTCCTTCAGCACCTTTGCGCAGGCGACGACCTGTGCGCACAGGTGGACAACGGGAGTACCCATCTCGTTCATCATCGGCACCGGTGACATCCCGGTGCCTCCGCCGGCTCCGTCAAACGTCAGAAGATCTATCTTTGCCGCAGAGGCGCATCTCATCGTGAACGCAACCGCTTCCGGTTTGTATGCGCCCGTTTTGAGGAAGATGTTCTTTACACCCTTACTTCTGAGCATATCTATATCTTCAAGGAACGACGCCTCATTCGGGAATCCGACGCGGCTGTGTCTTTCGAATGTTTTGAAAAGACCGTCTTTGAAAGCCTTCTGGACCTCCTTGTCTTCGGGGTCGGGAAGCACAAGGTATCCTCTTCCTTTCAGTTCAAGCGCGCGCTCAAGCGATGTCAGTCTGACCTCGCCGCCTATAGCTTTTGCGCCTTGTCCCCATTTCCTTTCGATGACGTCAACGTTAAGCTTCGAGATCGCGTATTCATCGGCGCCGCTTCTCAGATCTTCAACGTTGGTCTGAACGACTATGGCGCCGTGTTTCCCGTCCCACTGTTCTCTGAACGAGTTCACGCGGAAATCCATTTCCTTTGATCTCTGAACTTTGCCGTTGGAGTAAACGGCTTCGGAATCCATACCGCAGATGTTCTCTCCGATGACCTGGCAAACGCCCGTTATCGCGGAACCGACCGCCATTCCTTTCCAGTTGACCTTCGCAACGGCGGTCGATCCGAGACCGGCGATGTGCACGGGAACCTTCATGGGTATCGGTCTTTTCGATCTTGAGCCTACGGACGTTGTGATGTCGGCATTCTCAAAAAACGCCAGATCCGGATCCGCCGCGATGCCCTTCGCATCTAACAGTTCGGACATTATCTGTATGTGCGACCAGTCAAGATAGAAGTCTTTGTTGGCGGCCGCCGTACTCGTTCCGAAGTGCTCGGGGCTCGGGTAAAGGACCTCTCTTCCTCTGAATGTGGCCTTTCCCGCCTCACAGAGTACGGTACAATCCTCAATGCACATTGGGCACATACCGCTGAGAGGACTTATATCCTGAACACGCGTCCTCGTGCCGGTAGTTGATTTTGCGTTCTCGATTCCGTTCATTGTCGTCACCATCGGAAAATATTATCTCCCTGCCAACGGTGGACGGGAAGATATGATATAAATTTAGTGATGGACAACCGTTTTATCAGACTTATACGGGAACATTCATTGTTAACACGCATACCGCTGAACGGCAATCTTAACACATCATACTCATCCATAGGATATGCGGGGGCCGTCATTATCGTCATCTTTTAACCCTAACTCGCGACTTTTAGAGTATACGTTTTCAATCTACTATCTGGACGACATATACCTCACGAATCGAGAGTTAGGGTTTGAAACGCAAACGCCATTTTACTGCGGTCAGATTATGATAGGAACTATAGTTATTGATGGATGAAAGCATGCAGATCCAGCGTGGCGTATTTAGTCAACTATTACTGATACGATCGTTATTCCGCCAATCGTTTGACCTTTTCTGATTCAAGCATATTAAACAAAATAACTCCTATCATAATTCCAATCATAACTATCCACAAAGACGCAATTTCTGGAAAGTATCCTTCTTCCAGTATAGGATAAGCAATTATTGCGAGGATGATGGAGATAAACAACGGGATACAATAGAAAACGATTCTTATTTTTTTCATAGCCAAGAATGCCGATTTTCTGTATCCTGCACACTTTTTATTATAATATAAATAGCCCAAAAAAAACATGAACCATGTCAGAGTTATTAAATAAAAAATTGTTTCTGCGCTCATATTCTGTCTCTCCGTTACCAAGTAAAGACTCCGTATCCATTATGTATGGCACCATAGAGCGTATAGTTGTTTGTAACTCCGTAGTTTCTACGCTGTTCCATGTGATGCCCGACTTCAAGAGCTCTCATCTCTGCATCTTTTTGCATAGTTCCAGTATAGATTCCTCCTACTATGTTCAAACCACCTAGTACGGCGAGCGGCGCACCGAGTACAGGTATCGCAGCACCGACCACTAGCATGACAGCGCCCGATGCAGTGTATGAAACCCACATTGAACCATGCCAACCCGCTTCACGCATGAGGTATTGTAGACCGTCAGCGTAATTACTGCTACCATACGACCATCTGCCTACTTCTCTGAATTGTGAAAATGCCGGCATCTTAAAAAATTCGCCAGTTGTGTACTCCATTTCATCAATCTCCATCTCAACATAAACGCCTGGTAATTCTATTTCTGAATTGATGGCGACATCTGTGTGGTGAGGCATCGGCATTACTACTTCTTCGCTACACATTCCTATAAAGTCATGTGTAGCGTCCATTACGCTGCTCATTTTTTTCCATCTCCTCTTGCTAAACAGTTGTTCAGGCAAAAACTCACGGCACCATTCTTATTCAGTACTGTGCCGGGCAAATATCTCTGCCTCCGCTGGTTCGCATAATGTTGGTCTCCGGCGGCAGTTTTTGCCTTACTACTCGCAGTTAAGATGTGCTAGTATATAATAGTTTACAAAAGGTACCAATTAACATATATTATATCTGCTGATAAATAATATATTATGAATTATTTTGATACGATATTTGATGTTGAATGATTTTGTGAATGTACTGTGTCCGGTAAATCATCCTCCTGCTGAATGTTCGCTTTCGAAGGTTGTCAACAGGCCTTTGTAGATGTTGTGAGCGCGTACTCTCCAGAGAATCTCGGCCATCCATTTCGGTTTGCGTGATGTCAGCATATCGCCGAACAATCGTTTGAAGTCGGAGAATGTGCATTCCGCTTTCCACCTCATTCCGTATCCCACTTCCACTTTCCATGCGCGTTCGCCTATTTCCGCCCGCCTGATGACCTGAAACCCTCTGACAGAACAGCCCCTGAACCGAGGGCTGCTGTTTTTCTTCAGATTAGCAATGAATTCCATTCCGCGTTCCTTCATCAGGTTCCAGTTGTCCTTGCCGTTGTACGCCGCATCTGCCAATATCTTCTTCACATCGAAACATCCGTCCCTCAGGAGATCTGCCAGCATCCTGAAGCATGTGTTATCTCCGACGGCTTCCGTTGTTATCACGAATGCCAGCATCTCATTCGTCGCAACATCAACGGCCACATGTATCTTCATCCATCCGGAGACATCCTTGTCATTATGACGTTTCGTTCTCCACCGGCCGGCGGCTGAAAGCCGCAACCCGCTGGAGTCGATCGCAACGGTGATCGCGTCACGGACCTTTGAACAGGCGACACCGGAGGCCAGCACTCCGGTCACGGGGATACGTGTATCGGTTCGCTCCTCTGCAAGACGCTTGCCTCTCTCATACAACTGAGATCTTTTCACGGACCCCATCCTGACCAGCCCGAGAAGGAACAGCCCGGCCGCCTGACGGTACGGTATCTCCATGGCGGCTCTGACCGTCATCGCCCATTCCACCATGAGATCGGAATACCGATACGGTCTGCCGCGTTTCCCTTTGTTCATCCCTTCGACCGTTTCTTTTTCTTTATCGATCCATATCATACTCAGGATCGTAGGCAGGAACATCACTAACGCTAAATTCTGAGCCCTCCAATCCCTTTTATCTGTCTTACCGCTTTCGGAATATGTCATCTCTTATCAACTCGGAGGAATGACCGCTCCCCTGTCCGCCACGGCTTCTCTTAAAAGCCGGATGGGGAGTGTTACTCACGCTTTTTCGGTGCTCTCATCCTCACAGTGTAATGGTTTCTTTAGATCGAGTAGAAGTCTGGCTAACTAATAGCCAGACTTCTACTCGATTATATTAAAAAAGCTTTCCCTACATGTCGGCACGGTATAGCGTATGCTATGCAAATGACGCATCAACAAACTCGGGAATATCAAAACAAGACCGAATTACCCCTCGCTGATCGCTTATTCTT
>WQZU01000017.1 GCA_009780575.1 Candidatus Methanomicula labiotermitis | reverse complement strand
TACGCAGGCCGTTGTATTTTCTTTATGTACGTCCAGTCCAATATATCTCATGCGACATTCGCCTCCTTTTGGTTGGTACTCAAAGGTACTGAATGTCGCACTTTTCAACTATTGGTCATTTCGTTGCAAAGATCGAGGAATTCGGCATCAAAGACGCTCGCAAACGGATAGATATGATGCTAGTGCTTGATTACATCATAGCGAATACCGACCGTCATTACAATAACTTCGGTCTGATAAGGAATGCGGATACACTGGAATGGCTGTCCGTTGCGCCGATATACGATTCCGGAACGTCAATGTGGTGCAGGGATTTTCCTACTGCGCCAAATCTTGTTAGGGTCGAAGGTAAACCGTTCAGAAGCACACAGGAGATGCAGATAAAATTTGTCAAAGATCTTTCATGGCTCGATCTGGATACGCTTGACGGTATAGAGGATGAGTACGCCGAGATCCTTTCAGCCTCATCCTCTCTCCCTCCTGAGATCAATCTCAATCGCAACAAGGCGCTTTGTTCGGCGCTGAGAACGCGGATCAATATGATGAGGATCATCGCAGACAAGAAAGCGGATCGGAATCCGAAGTAAAAGTGGATCGGAACCCGAAGTCGATTGTTCATTCCGGGTCGTTTTCAGTCACTTCGGTTTCCTATCGACGATCATGCGAGTGTGGACTCCTTTGCAGACCTCACCGCGCCGGTCAGCGATCGAGATATTGAAGTCCATCTCGAATCCGATGGCGGAGCTGAGGACAGCCGTCGCGAAAAGATCCTCTGCGACATTTCTCTTTACGGTCATTTCCAGAGAAAGGCTTTTGCCGTATGACGTTTGCTCTTCTTCGAGCATATCATCCATGAGCTCACATGCCGCCGTTTCAGCGATCGTTGCCAGGAACGACATCGGCAGTTCGTGGGAACTGAATGGTGTTTCCGTGATGCGTTTCCGGCTCTCGTCCATGCTGATGGTCACACTCTTGCCAAGATCGATCCTGGACTCGGGAATGCCTCCCTGAATTGCCAATATGCCCGCCACTACGTGTTTGCATAAGCACCCGTCCCTGCTGGCCGTGCAGCCGCAGAAGAAATCCTTCACATCGCGTCCGTCTTTGGTGAACCTTATCGAACCGTTGCGTTCGCCTGTCCTGTCTTTCGCGGAGAATCCGAAGAACCCTTCCGATCTGTGGAACGAAGCGTTCCCCGTTTCGAAGATCTTTACGCCGCTTTCTATGGCGTTCACCTCATGGAGCCGGCTTTTGAGCGTTGCCATGTTGATGCATATTTTTTTCTCAGGGTCATCGGCTCTCATGTCCGGTCCGCTCTCCAATCTCTCGATGATCCCTCTAACGGCTTTTATCCTGTTACATTCTTCTCTGAATGTTTTCTTGATACCGCTGCTTAGAACAACAGGATATGGTATCACGAACCCATAGTGGATGATCCTTTCTTTGAACGGAAGCAGGACGGTCTCGATGAAACACGGTACTCCATACGCTCTGAGTAGGATCTCAAGCGGATCCGTTATACCTATTACACCGTAAAGCACCCCTTCATTATTTGCCGTTGACATCAGGACGGAATATTTCTTAAGGTGTCTCTCTAACAAGAATCTGTCCTTAACGAAGTGTTTCCGCCAGGATGTCAAAATGTTTCTTTCCTCGTCGGTGAGGTCTGCGTTCTCATATGCGAATTCATCAATCCACTCGGGGCGCTCCCACAGCTTCTCGCTGACGGCAAAGATCTGCTTCTCATACATGTTCTTACCGTATTCAGGTTTTTTGAACTGCGGCACGATGTTGTGTTTGCAGTTCACGCCGTGATTCAGCGAGAGCCAGAGTTTGTAGAACAGTTTTATGTCTTCTTTGCTGAGGTTTGCTGTTGCCATTGCGCTACAAGCATGGTTAGGGTTATAAAACATTGGCCTAGAGATATTCATCGGACCGTGCTCACTCTAAGACCAAGGGAGATGAAATTTAAGATCCGGGAGATCCGAGTTGGTTTTGAAGAGCGAACGGGAGGGGAGATATCCACTTCAACAGCCAGTACTCGAAATTCAAAATCCAATTTTTCCGATGTTGTTTTTGAGGGCAAGGAGCCGTTGTAACCATGATACCGCCGATCTCCCGGAGAGGGACAGCTCGTTCGAGTCGAGCATTGGCGAGAACATACGACACACGACACACGACACACCGCAAAGGTGTCGGGACGGTCACGCTTTGGGAATGTCTTAAAAAATACTGGCCGTGAGCGTTCGGAGGCGGTCGCGTGCGCGTTCCGCCCCCCTGACGCTTACTTCCGACCTCCCCATCAGCCGTGAAAGTCTTAGCGGAGGCTCTGGAGGGGCGAGACATAAGCAATAGCGCATGTCTGGCCCCGACAGATATCGGACACTTTGCGGTGTGTTGTGTGTCGCGTGTATCGGAGGGATAAGATGACGCAAGCGATAACAATAGTAAGGGTGCTCGGAGCAATGCATAGAAGACTGGGATCATCTGTGGAAAAGTATGAAAAAATCGGACCATCAATTCATTTCGAATGGTTCCTCACGACGATGATCGAGACCGAAACGATCAACAGCATGAGGAACATTAAGGACTGGTGGAAGATCCTCAACATAAGCGGCTATACAGTTCGTATCAACCAAAACAATCATTTTTATCTGAACATTGAAAGGGTCAATCATAAGCTCGAGATCTCCAAAAATTCAGATCCTAAGGAGGACCGAATGAACGAGATCGTGACCTGAAGTTACCGGATCTCTCAGGAGGCGGCAAACCTCCTTGACGCAAAGCATGTGTACAAAAGATGAGCACGATAAGCGAAATAACGAGCTGGTTCGCTGCCTCGGAGAGTCAATACTGACATCTTCGGCGTACTGGGCGGTTATCGGCATCGTGGTCCTGGGGACTGTTATCGTTAACCATTATGCGAACCTGTACACGGTAATCTACCTCGGATTGATAGGGGTTGATATCGAGTCTACGCTGTAACAGACGTTTGACCACAATGTATATTTATGTACATTGATGTACGAAATCGTCGAACGTTCTTCACTCGCATCTAACTCGTTTCGAGTAACAAGCGGCGTCGACAGAGGTGCACCCATGCCTAAAACGAAAAAACTACCACGAAACCACGTAATAGCCGGACTTGTCGCGCTCATTCTCATCCTCGCGGCGCCGGCAATTGTGGCGGCAATCGATAAAGAAGCTCACACACTCACGGCCGATCCCGTCGGATACGATGAGGAGGAGCTCATACAACGCATCAACGCGCGGAACATAGGTACAGATCTATCTACGTCTGCCGTGATTCCGGGATGGACGGCATTCTACCCATCCGAGAACGCCGGATCTTATCTGATCAATACAACACTTACCGCGAGGCATATATGGCATTTGGATTTCTTGATCGGCTCAGCAGCATCAGGTCATTCGCCGATCATAACCGACAACGCATCGACCATAACGGTGATATCAGATGCATCGCTACTTGGAGTAACTTATAATCCGACGGGATTGACCGGTCAGTACATGCACTTCGATCAGGTTGCTCCTGGGCACTTCGTTCTTAACCTTTCACCAGCGGAACGACTGTTACTTGCCGGGTATACGGATCATGAGCTTCTAACTTTCAGATACTGGGTATCAGGTCCGCCCGTGACCACTTTCCCGGTGAGCGGAATAATAGAATTTTCGGTGTCCTTCGAGCGCTCGCCGATCCCGCTGTTTTACGCATCGCTCATATACGGAGCTGTCGGGATCCTGTTGCTGATCGTGGCGGTCTACTCTACTCCATGGGTCAATCAAGGGACCGTAACTAAGGCCTTACGAGGAGGCGGAAAGAAATGACGCCGACATTCTATCTGACAGTCGCGATCGTCCTGATCGCTGTGATCATGATGATGATGTATGTAATAGGAAATGTCAAAAAGAGGTTTTGGCAAGGAGCGATCCTCGGAGCCTTCGCTGTCATGGCCGCGGTTATCGCGCACGGATACGCCAATCTGTTCCTCGTTGCCTATCTCGGGGTTACGCTCTCCGATGCCGGCGCGGCGTTGTTCGTGATCGGGATGTTGTCGTTCGTTGGCGTTATTATCTACAATCTACTATCAACCGGTGGCGGCCGCCTGGTGAGGTGATAACATCCGCCGAGATCTCAATCTCTTCCTGATCCTCATGGCCGCGCCGGTTGCCGGTATTCTCGCGAGGATCGGATCTCGTTTCGGCCTCGGGGTGGCCGCAGGGGCCACGGCCACCGGCGCGGCGGTGTTCGGCGGCGCATATTTATTCGGACAGACGGTCGACGTATTCGGTCACGCCGTCGACTTCGGAACGATTATAATAATACTGGTGGTCCTGGTGATCGCGATCGTTCTGATGCAGAGCATCCGCCGGCCGAGAAGGAGGACCTGATATGGCGTTCCCGGTTTTAGGGGCCATAACGGCATTCTTTATTGTGGACCTGGTGGTCATGGGCGTCACAGGGAAGGATATAATTCAACACACTACAGGTATTGATATTTACAGCCCGATCGTAGATCCGATAGTCAATTTCTTGCTTCCCGCTCAAAGCGGCGGATGGTCTCTCGAAGATGTTATCGCCAATCAGGATCTATGGGGAAACACGATAATGGATGCGCTCACATGGATATTCATAGGCATAGTAGTACTCGGGATACTGATCATTCTCACTCGGTCCGGGAAGAAGAGGTAAAATCATGAAGCCCGAACGATCTAAAGGCGCAGGCCTGTCGATACTAGCGATCCTCATGACCATCGGATTTACAGCGGCGATATCGATGGTCGACTCCGCACCGAAAGAGATCACTGAACTGAGGGAGCTCCCGGACGGACTTTTCGCGTACGCCATAGTACATCACGGTCCACATATCAGTGTTATATCGGACTTTCCGGTCGACTCGGCCGGCGTCCTGATCGTAGATCTGTCTCACATATCAGGAACAATTAGTCAAGTATTATTCATGCTCGCTCCCTCCGATAGGCCCCTTTTTGCCGGAGCCTCTACAGTCATGATATCCACGCCATTCAACACCTTCCCGACTTATGTGGCGACCCCCAATGACGGCATACACGCAGTAATGATCCATGCCGATATGGTCACCTGGGATACGATGGAGTTCCGGATATCGCAGATAGATCAGCTACTTCTGCTCAACCTCGATATAGGCGAGGAGTTTCTCATATTATTCTGCAATCCTTTTGCCTTCGGCGATGTTTTGGAGATATCGATGACGATCTATGACTCCACATCTTATCCGATCGGGTCCGTGATCGCTTTCATCGTCGGATCCGTGCTAATAATATCGGCGGCCCTCGCGACGGACCTGATAGATATCGACAGAAGGCGGAAGAGGAGGAGGTCCTTATGATGCTCACTGCCGTAATTGTAGGCACGATGTTCGTCATCTCTATTCTATTCATCATCTTACAGATCGCACGCGACCGGAGAGCATGGACCGCTCCCGTTCTTGTGATCATAGGAATCGCGATATCTCTTTTTCTGGAGAATTTAATGAGCCTGCACACATGGATCGCCTTGGGGCTGACATTTACAGATCTCGGTGCTACAACGCTCACGATCGGCATACTCGCATCAACCGCGGTCATGACATGGAATTTTATCGCGACGCGAGGGAGGGAGCTTGTACGATGAGGCTCAGGTACGTATGGCTAGGATTATCGCTATTCATATCATCCGGACTAGTCGCACTTCTTGTTACAATGATCGTAGGAGAAGGGGCAAGCCTTTTCGGCGTCGTTTTCGGAATCAATCTTATTCAGGATCTGTTCGTCTTCCTCGGCGGCGGATCCATGGCCTACGGCCTCATGGCCAAACCTAAACCGAAGGTGAGCAGATGAAACTCCTCATCGCCGTTGTTCTTATTATGGTCTCGGCGCCGATCCTGACGACGTCGGCCGCCGGATATTCGGATCCGATCCTGACGACGTCGGCCGCCGGATATTCGGATCCGATCCTGACGCCTGCGGAGCCCGAGACGTTCACTGATCCGCACATCCATGGGATCAGCTGGAGAGAAGGGACGATGCTTATGATCGCTGTGACGGATGACTCCATACTTGCATATCAGAATATAACATGGTTCTTATGGACGCCCATCGAGATCGAGATCTCGCATACGTGCCCAGTAGGATCTTTCTCGATGACACTTCCGGCCGGCTATCACAGCTTCGAGATCCATTACGAAGCTGTCCGGCAGACGATAATATGGACACTCGATGACGTCGATCATATTTTCAATCTAAGGATATCCGATCGGGCACTGCTCGCAGATCCGGAACTTCCATCCGGTAACATGATCGAGGTTGACAGGAACTTCGAGCTGTCGATCGCCGCGGGAGCTGCAATCGCAGCATTGATCCCGTCGATTTTCATAGTCCCTTTTTGGCAGGCACGTAAAAATGAGGGGTGGGAATCTGTCTTCGAGTAGGATCGGCCGGCTGTATGGTGCGGCGAGGTCCTCGCTATCGATCCTCGAGCGGATATCATCATGGGCTTACCTTATCCCGTTCATTGTGATCATTATCGCAATGATCTACATCGGCGTCCGCCCGGTGTTCATCGCGGTCGCGCTAGGATCCTCGTTAGTGTGGAGTTATTGGGCCCGAAAGATGGCCATGAAGGACCCCAAGCTCGTACTTGTCGTGGACATCGAACGGCAGGAAGTACAGCCGCTCATGTGCGGCCGGAAGCTTTGGGCCAGGATGGAAAAGAAGGGAAAGCCCGGTATCGCACTGAAGACACCGGGCGGATTATCTGTAGAAATCGTCAAGGTATTCGACCCATACGATCTGAAGATCGAGTATCCACGAGACGCCGACTTTTCGGATCTGCAGATCGCGGCCGCCCCTGAAAGATATGGTAAACTGATAGACGAACTCGTCGAACTCCGTATGCGCAACTATGAGCTCGAGATGGAAGGTAAGATCGCAACGACACGGGACGGGATCAAGAAGGGGCAAGCATATGCGGCAAAGCTCGAGGAGATCATCGCGTCGACATTCATTCCAAGGGAGAAGGACATATGACCTTTGAAGAAAGTAAGCTATATCGAAGACTCATGCACGCAGCGCATGCAGTATTCATTTGGATCGGGACGGGACAGTGGGGAAAAACAGTAGGTGTCAACTCCTTTGCTAATGAGGGAATATTTTGGGATCGGGACATAGTCATGGTCAACTATCCGTACAAGTTTGTCCGGGAGAACTATCCGGCCCGGTACAGATCTGAAAAGTGGCCGAAGGATCTCAAGGACATTCCCAAACAGATTCGATCTTCGAAGGACTTCGTTATTATCGATGATGCCGTTTTCCTCGCCGGGGCTCGGGACCACGGGACCCGGGAAAATAAGGAGCTGCAGAAGCTCCTCACGATCGCGTCGCACCATGAGCTTTTCATTTCGGTCACAATTCAGAATACATCACTCCTCGATTTTTCTGTTATGCAAGCCCAGGACGTTTTTATGTTCCACAAAAAGATGGATGCTCTGAGCATGGAGTTTGAGCGTCCGATGATCAAGGCCCGACAAGTGGTCGCGAATATCAAAATAGATCAGTACGCCAAAGCCCATCCGGCCATACATCCGAAGGCATGGACATGGTGCTCCACCACCAACGAGATGTTCACGACAAAGATGCCGGACTGGTGGATGCCTCGCATGTCCAAGCCCTTTTATGGAGTGATGCCGGGATGAATGATGACATGATGATAATGCCCACCGGCGAGATCAAGGCCCTGATGGAGGCCCTGCTCGCCGGCGACCGAATACAGGAACCTCTCGAAGTGATAATATCGGATGATGCAGAGAATTTTATACGAATTGATAACTTCTTGGGCCTATTAGGTCTGTCTACCGGATCCGCGATCAGGAAGACAGTTCTGTCGACGGCCCGGGCCGGCGCAATACAGAGATCCATCGAGAAGGAGGACCTATATCTTCGGCTCAGGATGGTCGCGCATGAGGAGAAGCTCTCGGAGCACTTCGAGATCTCCGCGGATCCGGATATCCGGCGGCCGCCGGATACCCAAGAGAGTGAGGACCCGGGCGGTGACGTCGCACTCGAGCAGGGCACAGGCGGAGATACCGCGGACGCTCATCATGCTATGCATGATGAGAACGAAACGAGGAGAGAAAAATGCTTAGGAGAAAGAAACGGCGGGTGACGGTTGATGCGAACATATTGATCGCATACATAGTTTCGAAGAAAGAAGGGTCCCTAGAGCGTAAAGTACTGATAAAGGCGGCGAATGATGACCGTCTGCTGATCACAGACGTGATTATGGACGAGTGTATCAACTTCGCATACAAGAAGGAAGGCAGAAAGAGAGGACTTACAGAGGCCGCAATAGCGGCCAAGATAAGGGAGTTAGATCTAAAGATCATTTCCATCAAGCCAATACCATCCGACGACGAGCTGAAGGCTGCCGGATACGCGATACGGGACGACGACGACCTCAAGATCCTCTATTCGGTCAGCACGATCAATGCGGATATATTCGTCACACGGGACGACGATTTTAAGGGAGACGTCCGCGGGATCCGGGCGAAGATAATGGATCCGGTAAGCTACATCCGGGAAGAGGATCGGAGACAATACTTTTAAATCCATGATGTTATTAGTTACTTGGCGCGTCCGAAATTATTCGCCAGCTCAGGGGGAGATAGGCGGCCCCCCCGGATGCGTTATCCTTTTCAATTTTGTGTGAGATAGAGGACTCCCAGACATTCAGGCATGCTACGGCATCATTTTCTTAAGCGGTTTGATGTATGTGAGATCATCGCCGCAGTTCGTGCATATCCGGATGTTATCCGTGTCCGATATCGTATCATAACGGCACTTCGGGCAGTTCTTGAAATAAAGGACGTCGCGCCCGAAGTATCCTCCCTTGCTCTTCTTGCCGTATGTGAGATATGCCGCAATAATCAACGTGATGATCATGACCGCCACGGCTACCCAAACGAGGGGGCCGAGGTCATCGTTCGCGCTTGCCAAGACCCTTATGCCTATGGATATCGAAATCACTATTCCCAGGGCAACCAGCCAAACTATGACATTGATTTTTTTGTTGAGATCGTCCATGTGCTCACTTATCCTTTTTCTCTCCGGATCTTTCAGCCTTTTCCTTCTCCATATTCCAAAGTTCTATGCGTCTGTTTTCTCGATAGTCTATGTAATGTTTCAGTGCATCGTTAATGAAACCGGCGAGGCTAACGCCATCGATTTCTCGCTCTTTTTCTATTTTTTTTGCGAGTTCTGTTGTTGTTTTGAACCCGAATTGTACGTTTTTTGTGCTCTTTCTCACGTTATTCATATGAACAATAAACGATATATTTTAACGGTGTGCTATTGATGTTCTAATGAATACCATTAAATAATTACTATCTAATGATGTTCTAATGAATACCTCAAAGCAGATTTCAATACGATTAACTTCGGCGGATATCGAAAACATAGAGGCCGTGGTCGAAAATGGAAAAGCTCTCAACATTGTAGATTTTGTAAGAAGTGCTACCCGGGAGAAGATTACAGAGCTCGGCATAAAGCCAATGTTCAAAGAAACGATTCAAGTTGTATTTCAAGAGTCTTCGGCCACGGAGAGTGATGGGGGCAGGGGCATGAAGGTCTACCCTGAAGGTGCGCGGCCGCTGAAGGACGTTCTGAAGAAGTTTCAGAAAGAAGGGTTTTACATCGATCGTACGAAGTACGATAAGGAGTTCAGCGACTGGATGACCTTCTACGATCCTGAAGGCACCAGGGCGATTTTGTTTAACGTCTGTAACAATCGGTTCATCGTCTTCGATCCGGATACACGTGATATCATAGGAACCGAAGCCTCGGCCGAGCTCGAGGCCGAAGATTGGTACATGGAAATTCTTGGGATCATCTTCAAGGGCGAGCCGATAGAGAAAGGTAAGGTAGCACAGGAGGCATTTACATGATCTGCCACGAAGGATGGTATTACTGTCATCTCCTGAGAATGAAAAGAGGTGGCCGCGTCCCCATTTCCACACGATCCCGCAACCACAGACAACGAGGTCCGTATCATGGAAAACACAAGTGACATAAGTATTTTTGCGCGACTGGCCGCCACGTTGAAAAAGGATCCTTCCGAAGGGACTTCGGATCCCGTTCCTCTCGTACCCGTCGGGCCGAGCTTCCACGATCTGAGCAAAGACGAACAGGCGATCATTATCGCCGAACAACGAAGGCACCGGCAATGAGTCGCTATCCCTTCATGGAGCGGGTTAACGATTTCATGCCGTCCATCGATGGACACATAGAGGTCTCAACGTTCAAGGTACGATACCGAAGGTACAGGCAGCTCGCTCGGATATTCGAGGACATGAAGCGGGATCCGGAGTACACAATCTCGACGACCAACCCGAGGGACATAAAGGCCGACGACATCAAGGAGTTCGTCAAGTACCGGAGGAAGCGCGACGTCGCGCCCGTTACGATCCTTGACGATCTTACTTATCTCCGGGACTTGCTCGAGGCCTACGATAACTTTTCCGTTTCACAATTCAAATCGAAGTACCGGAAGTTCTGGCCGCGGAAGTTCAAAAAGAAGCCGAGGCAACTGCCTCCGACGCATTATCAGAGGATCGTCTCCCGTGCTTCGGAGCTCGTCAAGAGCGATGCTCCGACCTGGGAGCTCGTCAGAGCCTACGCGGTCGTCATGTGGCCGCTTATGGGAGGCCTTCGGCCGCAGGAGATACAGCATGCGCAAGCGTCCTTCGTTGATGATCTTGAATCGGGCATTATGAGGATTTGGTTGGAACATGTGAAAGGTTCCGGATCCTACGGGGAACCGAGATACGCTCCCATCCTCCCGGAAGGCTACGAGTTCTGTAAACGATATCTGCAGATCCGGGCCGCGACCCTGAAGGCCCGGGGCGTCAGATCGGACGCCCTGATCCCGAAGCATGAGAGTTCCGGACAGTTCCTTTCATACCAAAAAATGAACCGGTTAAAGATTCGCGTCGAGGAGGATCTCGGAATTAATTTCCCGCTTACGATCCTGCGGGCGACATGGATAATGAAACTGAAAAAGATGGGGATCCGGGGGGAGGACGCGAGCCTTGCCGCGGGTCATCATACAACGAATACGACAGAGGAGGACTACTATCGAAAGGAGAACGAGGACGCATTGGAGGACATCTTTAAGGTGTTCCGAGAACAGGCCCGGGAGCGGGCAGAGCACAGCCAAGAGAACATCAAAAAGTCAATTTCAGCAAAAACGGGTAAATTGAATTCTGAAAATAGGGCTACTGGCCATAGTGAAAAGCGAACGGGAGGGGATTCGAACCCCCGACCTGCAGCTTAGGAGGCTGCTGCCATATCCTGACTAGGCCACCCGTCCGTAGAAAGTTTGATAAGCGGTTTAGATGGCTTATTCCGTCTTCTTCTTTGCCGGAGCTTTCTTGGCAGGCGCCTTCGGCTCATCATCGTCCTTTGCCGCAGTGACGGTTTTCGGCCTCTCCGCTTCGTCAGCCGGTTCATCATCTTTTGCCGGAGCTTTGGCCTTTTTGGGTTTTGATCCCTGGGCCTCCTTCTTCTCGCCCAGTGACCACACCTCAATGAATTCCACAGTATCCGTGTCGGCGATCTTCCTGAGGTCGCCTACTATCCTGAATCTTGCTATCGGCCACGTCTGGTCGAATTTCGTGAGCTCCGGAAGTATTACCGTTACTTTCTCTTTGGTTATCGTGAAATCAAATCCGTCGGAGGTTCCGAGGGACATCTTCACCGCTGCTTTCGCCTTTTCGATCTTGTCGGTGACAACTTCTCTCACGATGAATCTGTATATCAGGTCTTTACCGGCAAGCGGGCTGTTGAAATCGACCTTCACGCGTCCCGCGCCGACGGACATCACGGTGCCTCTGCGGCCGCCCAGCTGCACTTCCATGCCCGGGTACGGAGTTATATCCTGTCTGTAAAATTCCTTCAGCGGATGCAGTTCAACGAGCCTCGGGTCCCTGGCGCCGGCCGCATCATCGGATGCGATCATAACTTCTTCCTCTTTCCCAACGGCCGCAGCCGCTACGGCCGCTTCGAACGCATCGAACATTTTACCGGATCCCAAAAGGACGGGCAGAGGTCCGTATTCAACCTTCTCATCGAAGAACCCTGCATCCTTTGCCGATTCGGCCTTGGTCGTGTCAAATAATTTACCATCTGCGAGGAATGCGTCGTAATCAACGTAAACGAGGTCTCCAACTGATTTTTCAACTGTTGCCATTATATATCACCGTAATAACACTGAATGTTAGCTGACAGCCCTAATAAACTGCATTTAATAAAACTTATGGTAAAATTGCATATTCATACGCACCCGTTCATCATATTAACGCAAGCAAAGTAATAAAAACGGGCTGACCATACACGGTGGCAACGCCACTGTAGCTCAGCCCGGTTGAGCGGCTGACTTGTAATCAGCAGGCCGGGAGTTCGAATCTCCCCAGTGGCTCTCATTCCTTTATCGTCACTTCGGCGCTCTGTATGCATCTCGTGAGCACCGAATAAGCATTGATCATATCCGACTCCTTCACAATGAATATGGTGTCGGTGTGACAGCTGACCGTTTCCTCAATGTTTATTCCCGCGTCGGATAGGTTTGTTATCAAGTACGCTATAACGCCGCTGGTGTCCACGATCCGTTCCGGACTTTTCACGGCGATCTCAACGAGATTCTCTCTTATCTTTATCACGTTTATTCTGCCCACGGTGTCCATTATCCGGTCTTTGAGCATACGGTCCGCGATTATCGTTATGGCGGATGCGCTTTGGACCACCTGCATTATCGAGTTCTCGTTCCACAGATCTTTGAAAAGATTGTCCATCTTGTGAAGAACGGTCCACTCGTTCTTTGCCGTGACTATACATATCTTCGTTCTCATCTCAAGGCGGCTGTCCCTGAGTATCTTCAAAATGTCCTTCTCATGTTCGGACGTGACCGAAAGCTTGTCGGCGTAGCGCCTGCACGCTATCATCAGCGCTTCCTCGTTGTCAACCTTCAGATCCTTCATTATCAGTCTTGCCAGTGACGAATAGCTTACCAATCCTTTCGACACGCAGTCCTTTATGCTCGGATGCGCATCAATGTAAGCTCTCGTCTTTTCTGCAAGGCTTTCCTTTGAAGGACTTTTCGTCATGTCATTATGATAATGGATACCACTATTTATGTCCTGTTGCAGACAAAATATGATGCGTTATGTACGCCGCCAGTACTTAGTTGTATTTTAAGAGGAACTCTTTCAGAACGCCGGTGAATCTGTTCGCTTCATTTTCCGTTATTATCAGCGGAGGCATCAGACGTATCGTGTTTCCTTGACAGACGTTCACCAGTATGCCGTTGTTAAGCGCAAAATTCTGAACTTCCTTTGAATGTTCCTTCATTTCCATACCTATCATCAGACCGAGGCCGCGTATGTCTGCGATGTCATCATTTTTTATTTCTTTAAGGTCGGATATCCATTTTTTTCCGAGCGTTTTTGAATTCTGCACCAGTTTCTCTTTTTTGATTATATCGATCACGGCCGATGCGGCGGCGCATACCATCGGGTTTCCTCCGAACGTTGTTCCGTGGGTTCCCGGAACGAATGTCTCTGATATCTCGGGAGTGGAGACCACCGCTCCTATGGGTGCGCCTCCTCCCAATGCTTTCGCCAATGTCATTATGTCGGGAACGACACGGTAATTCTGGATCCCGAACCATTCTCCCGTTCTTCCCATTCCGGTTTGAACCTCATCGATTATCATCAGAGTTCCGTTGTCACTGCAGACGTCGCGCACCGTTCTGAAGAAGTCCTCCGAGGCGGTCTGAACTCCTCCTTCTCCCTGTATGGGTTCCAATATCACCGCTGCCGTTCTTTTCGTGATCTTTGATTTGAATGATTCCGCATTCCCGTAATCGAAATAATCGTAGTTGCCGGATATCAGCGATTCGAACGACTGCTGATACTTCGTCTGACCGGTTGCGCCAAGCGATCCTGCCGTGCGGCCGTGGAACGAGTTCAGCGACGAAAGTATACGTTCTCTGCCGGTATAACGGACAGCAAGCTTCAGCGCACCTTCGTTGGCCTCCGCTCCGCTGTTGACGAAAAGGGAACGCGTCATCCCTTTCGGAGTCACCGATGCCAGCTTCTCTGCCAGATCGGCCTGCTCCTTTATATGATACAGGTTGGAAACATGGGATACGCGAGTCGCCTGTTCCGATACTGCCTTGACCCATTCCGGGTGCGCATAACCTATGGAGTTGACCGCGATTCCAGCCACCAGGTCCAGATAGCGTTTGCCTTCCGTATCGTACAGGTAAGCGCCTTCTCCGTGCGTGAAACAGATGTCCGAGCGCCCGTAATTCTGAAACAGGAATTCTTTGGTCTTTTCTTTAACCGTTTCGTTCATTTCATCAGCCTTTGATAAGTGTTCCGTGGTTTTTGTTCTTCACTGCGTCGGATACGATCGAACGTTCATCCTTCCCGTTCACCATACGTACCGCGGCAACGCCTGCCAGTATGGCTTTGCGGCAGGCCTCCACCTTTGGTATCATGCCTCCGGATATCGTTCCGTTCTCTATCATAACATCTATTTCAGCGAGCGTCGTCTCATCGATCTTCGATGCTTTATCGTTAACATTTCGAAGTATGCCGGGAACATCGGTTATGAATATCATCTCCCTGCATCCGACGGCCGCTGCTACGCCGGATGCAACTGTGTCCGCGTTCACGTTCATGCGTACGCCGTTCGCGTCCGCGCATATCGGATATATGACGGGAGTAACATTCTCCGACAGCATTCTGTTAATGATCTCCGTGTTCACTTCATCCGCTTCTCCGACCATTCCGAGGTCGACCGTTATCGTCCCGTCACCGTTTTTCACGGTTATCGGCTCTTTTTTTACGCAGGTTATAATGCTCTCGTCATAACCGGACATACCTTTTGCGTTCACTCCTTCCTTTTTCAGTGAAGCGGTTATATCATCGTTCAGTCTTCTCAGAACCTCGTCCGCAACGTTCAGTACGCCGGCATCAGTTATACGGAAGCCGCCTGCCATTGCCGTTGACATTCCGCGTTTCTCTATCTCGTCGGTTATCTCCGGGCCGCCGCCGTGCACCAGTATTATCTTCTCTCCTTCGGATACAAGCTGTGCAACCTCTTTCGAAAGACGATCCATATCGTCCTTTCCGCGTATCGCGTTCCCGCCGAACTTCATCAGATATACAGACATGTTATCTCCGTTCATGTCGCGTATTCGGCGTTTATACGCACATAATCATACGTCAGGTCGCAGCCCCAGCCGACGGCCGATTCGCTGCCTGCGGCAAGGTCGACGACTATCGTCACCTCTTTGTTATCCATTGCCATACGGACAACCTCCACGGAACGCTCTTCCTGGAACACCGGCGCACCGGAATCAAGTATCGGAACTTCCATGTCCCCTCCTTTTATCGTCAGGCGGACATTCTCTATGTTGAATTTACAGTCACTGTTGCCGAGGGCCATCATTATCCGTCCGTAATTCGGGTCGGATCCGAATATCGCCGATTTCACCAGCGGTGAGTTCAGTATTGACATCGCCGCCGAACGGGCGTCCTTCTTCGTCTCGGCGCCGAACACCTGAACCTCTATCAGCTTCGTGGCGCCTTCTCCGTCCAGTGCGAGCATCTTCGCGATGTCCGTCATCACCTTTTGAAGGGCGTGTATGAAATTCGGGTCCCCGTCAGCGCAATTCCCTCCCGCTTTCCCGTTTGCCAGAAGCGCGCACGTGTCATTGGTGGACTGATCGCCGTCCACCGTCACCATGTTCATGCTGTCCTCAAGTATATTTTCCCATGTTCCGTGGAAATTCTCTGAAAGGACGGCGTCGGTGGTCACCATGCACAGCGTTGTTCCCTGCAGTACTTTCAGATGAGGCGCTATCATACCGCTGCCTTTCGAGAGTGCGGCTATCGTCACAAGCGTCCCGTCGGTAAGGCGTACGCGCACGGCCGATTCCTTTTTTATTGTGTCGGTGGTCATTATCGCTTCCGCAAGCAGCGAATCCGCCTCACGGCCGAATTCAAGTTCGCGTGCCGCTCTGCTGATACCGTATCTCACTTTGTGCATGTCCATGAATCGTCCTATCAGGCCGGTGGACATCACGCCGACCTGTTTCGGGTCGATGTTGAGTTCCATTGCCGCAACGTTCTTCATTGTTATCGCGTCTTCGATACCGCGGCGCCCGGTCAATGCGTTCGCATTGCCGCTGTTCACCACAACTGCAGATAAAAATTCCGAGTTCTCGGCCATCATCACCTGTACCGGCGCCGATTTTACCTTATTGCTGGTGTATCCGACGAACGCCCGTGCGGGAACCTCTGAATAGAGCATACCCAGATCCAGTGAACGATACTTTACGCCGCAGTGCACGCCTGCCGCTTTGAACCCCTGCGGCGTCGTCAATCCGCCGTCAATTATCTCCATCATTTCTTACACCCCCATTCCCGGTACTTCAAGGCCGGATGTTTCCTTCAATCCGAGCATCAGATTGGCGCACTGCACCGCTTGTCCGGATGCTCCCTTTACAAGATTGTCTATCGCTCCGAACACCACAACCTTCTCACCGAACGCCTTTGCGCCGATCTGGCAGTGATTTGAACAGACAACGGAACGCACGGACGGCTCGTCAACGAACCGGACGAAAGGCTCCTTACCGTATTGATCCCTGTAGATCCTTTCAACATCCTCATCGGTCATTTCCAGATCGAATGTCATGTAACAAGTTGATAATATCCCGCGGACGATCGGCAGAAGATGAGGAGTGAACAATATCTTCGGGGAACTTTTTGACACCGCATCCAGAACAAATTCCATTTCAGGCGTGTGACGGTGCGTACCGACGCTGTACGGTATTATCGATTCGCCGCAGAACGGATGATGTGTCCGCGGTGAAGGAACCATGCCCGCACCGGAGGTTCCGCTCTTCGCATCAACGATGATATCATTTTTCACGGCCTTCGATATGAGCAGCGGAGCGGTCGCCAATATGGTCGCGGTCGCATAACATCCAGGGTTTGCAACAATATCCGCCTTTTTTATCTCGGATCGGAAGAACTCGGGCATCCCGTACACCGCATCATCAAGGTTTCCGGGATCGGAGTGTTCGTGACCGTACCATTTCTTATAGACGGATACATCGCGCAGACGGTAGTCTCCGGACATGTCTATGACCTTCACTCCCGTTTCCAGTAAAACGGGTACTTCCTTCATTGCGGCGCCGTGAGGCGTTGCCACGAATATTATATCGAGATCCGAACCGTTTATGCTTTCCGTGTACTCCATGTCCAGATAACCTTTCAGATGTGTTTGGATATCCGATACGTTCTTCCCCGCATTCTGACGCGAGGTCATCGCTTTGACCTCAATGCCGTGATGCGTGCACAATATGCGCGCCAATTCTCCTCCGGTGTAACCCGTTCCTCCTATGATACCGGCCTTTTTCATTTAGACATCACTTATGGACTTTGCACGAATAAGAGAGAGTTTAATAAAGGTATTGTCACGCCGGAGACATAACGCGGCATATATGTTCTTTGCGGGTCTGTTTGAATCCAAAAATACATAAGTGTACATATACGAACAAACACCTCGTTTTTGAAACAGACGCACAATGTTTAAATCCTTATGAAAATACCCCGTATATGGCCATTGGGAAGAACAAATCCTCTGAAAAGGATAAGGTGGTGCTTGCTTACTCAGGCGGCCTCGACACATCGGTGGCGATCCGCTGGTTGCAGGAAAAATACGATCTGGACGTGATCGCCGTTGCGATAAACGTAGGTCAGCCGTCAAGCACGGACGATATCATTTCCAGGGCGAAGGCCATCGGTGCGGTGAAGGCCGAATACATTGACGCGAAGGAGGAGTTCGTGACCGATTTCATATGGCCTTCGCTTAAGGCGAACGCGATGTATCAGAACGTATACCCTCTGAGCACCGCCATTGCAAGACCTTTGATAGTAAAGAAACTTGTCAACATAGCTAAAAGGGAAGGTGCGAAGTACATTGCGCACGGATGCACCGCAAAAGGGAACGACCAGGTGCGTTTTGACACGGGAATATTTTCTCTTGATCCGAAGCTCAATATAATCGCTCCGATGAGAGAATGGGTGATGACGCGTGAAGAAGAGATCGAA
The DNA here is from genome assembly GCA_009780575.1 of Candidatus Methanomicula labiotermitis. GTDB lineage: Archaea > Thermoplasmatota > Thermoplasmata > Methanomassiliicoccales > Methanomethylophilaceae > Methanomicula > Methanomicula labiotermitis. The sequence continues at coordinate 11,817 of WQZU01000017.1, read as the reverse complement.
TACGCACGCGCAAACGATATTCCCGTGATCGTCAGCAAAAAGAGTCCGTACTCCACCGATGAGAATCTTTGGGGAAGGAGCTGCGAATGCGGCATACTTGAAGATCCGTGGGAAGAGCCGCCCGAAGACGTCTGGAATTGGACGGCATCGCCGAAAGATGCTCCTGATGAACCCGAGTACATTGAAATAATGTTTGAAAAAGGGATTCCCGCGGGATACAACGGGAACAGAAAGGACGGCGTGACGCTTATCACGGAATTGAATGCAATAGCTTCAAAACACGGAACGGGCCGCATAGACCATGTGGAAGACCGTCTTATAGGCATAAAGAGCAGAGAGATCTACGAATGTCCCGCCGCGATCCTGCTGATAACGGCGCACAGGGGCATGGAATCCCTCACGGTTCAGAGAGATGTCCTGGAATTCAAAAGAGGAGTGGAACAAAAATATTCCGAACTCGCATACAACGGGCTGTGGTTCGGCGTTCTCCGCGAATCTTTGGACAGATTCATCGATGAAACGCAAAGATTCGTTACCGGAACGGTCAGAATGAAACTGTTCAAAGGAAACGCTGCCGTTGTCGGAAGGAGATCGGAATATTCGCTTTATGACGAAGGCCTGTCAACATATGCGGAAGGAGACAGTTTCGACCACGTATCGGCGGCCGGTTTCATCTATTGCTGGAGTCTTCCGAACAGAACGGCCGCGAAAGCGCATATGAAGGATAAGAAGTGATCGCATGGCAGGAAAGGTACTTTGGTCGAGCAGGTCCGGCGATATGGATGATTCAATGCTCAGGTTCACCTCATCCGCCGATACGGACAAAGAGCTGGCGTTCTATGATATCATGGGATCCCTGGCGCACGTCATGATGCTCGGCGAGCGTAAGATAATATCGCAGGATGATGTTCTCGTCATAATCGACGGACTCAGAACAATACTCTCCCGCCTCCGGAGCGGCGAGTCGGAACTTGATCGGGAATTTGAGGACGTTCATACGAACATAGAGGTAATGCTTACCGACCTCATCGGACCGGCAGGAGGGAAGCTTCACACCGGAAGGAGCAGGAACGACCAGGTTTCAACGGATCTTCGTATGTACCTTCGCGACGCCGTTCTGGAAGCGGTCAGCAGAATAAACGATCTTATACGGATACTAACGGATACAGCTCAGAATTCACAGAACATCATAATGCCCGGATTCACGCATATGCAGCACGCTCAGCCGGTCACGGCGGCGCACCATATGATGGCGCACGCATTCAAACTCGGACGGGACGCGGATAGGTTCATGGACGCATACGAACGCATTAACGTCTGTCCTCTGGGCGCAGGTGCGGTCGCCGGAACGACATTTCCGATAGACAGGAAGATGACGTCCGATCTGCTTGGTTTCAGACGGCCGATGGAGAATTCCATGGACTGCGTCAGCGACAGGGATTTCGTGATAGAGACGGCATTCTGCGCTTCAATGCTGTCTGTGCACCTTTCATCAATGGCCGAGGAACTCGTCATCTGGTCAACGCCGGAGTTCGGATTCATTGAAATGGATGATAAACACACCACCGGATCGTCAATGCTGCCTCAGAAAAGAAATCCGGACGCCGCCGAACTCATACGCGGAAGGACCGGCGGCGTGATCGGCGATCTTGTTTCACTGCTGACAATGATGAAAGGGCTTCCGCTCACATACAACCGTGACATGCAGGAGGACAAGAGAAGCATAATCCATTCGATCAGCACGGTGATACAATGCACGGCGATGATGTCCTGCATAATGAACGCGGTCAGATTCAACAGCGATCGGATGCTCAGTTCCGCGCTTGAAGGGTACATGAACGCCGTCGATCTTGCCGATTATCTTGTGAACAAAGGGATGCCGTTCCGTGAGGCGCACAATGCGGTCGCCTCGGCGGTAAGATACTGCATCCTCGAAAAGAAAGAATTGGATAAACTGAAACTCTCGGAGATGAAAGGCTTCTCCGATCTGATCGAAGAGGATGTGTTCAGCATACTTCCGATAGACGTATGCGTTGAAAGACGCAATTCGTTCGGCGGAACGTCACAGCAGAACACGGCCGTTCAGATATTCGAGTCGATAAATTCACTGATCGAAAGGGAAGAAAGAGTTCGTTTGGAGATGTCTCTTATAGACGGATGCTGGAAAGAACTCACCGGATGATCAGATCTCCGGAATATCGTTGTTCACCGTTTTGTACTGAACGCCTGACGCGGAAAGCATTTCGCTTATCCTCTCTCCGACGCGGGCAACATCAACACCTTTTCCCACGGCCTTTATGTAAAATTCATTCCTGTCCGTGGGAAACACCAATCTCATGCGCCCTCTTCTGTTGTAGCCTTCGGGCTTCATGTTCCTTTCAAGGTCGGCAATGTTCAGTTCTATGAACATCATCAGTATCTCTTCGTCCTCCGGCATCTGATCCGTTTCCATCAGGAACATCTTCAGTATGTCGGGAAATGCAGGCACCAGATCCTTGTACGGTGTTTTTCCGCTCAGTATGAAGTGAACACTGTTGGCCTTCATCGGTCCTCTAAAGGAAACGGAATATTTATCTGTAATGCACGTTTCGAACGAAAGGCAACGATGATGCTATCTATCCCTTCTGCTTTTACGGAATGATGAGGTGTGCTCTCTCCGTTGCAGGTTCCGATTCCATAGGCGGCGCAGGCATACAGGCCGACATAAAGGCGATGGCGTCACTGGGCGTACATCCGCATACGGTCATAACTGCGGTAACGGCGCAGAACACCGTTGCCGTCAGATCTATAACACCATTGCCGTGCGAGGTCATAACCGCTCAGCTGAATGCGGTGCTAGGCGATTCCGATGTGCGTTCAGCGAAGACCGGAATGCTGTATTCTCCCGATATCGTTGACGTGATCGCCGAATCACTATCCGGCAGTTCGATCCCCGTGATCGCCGACCCCGTCCTGGTGGCAGGCGTCGGCGACAGCCTTGCGGCGAAAGGTCTCGCGGATTCGATAAAACGCCGTCTGATACCGATGTGCGAACTCGTGACCCCTAACAGATACGAAGCGGAAGCGATATCCGGCATTGATATAAAGAACGAGAATGACGCGATGCGCGCATGCGAGCTCATAGGGAAAGGAGGAACATCCGTCTATCTCAAAGGAGGTCACATGGAAACGGCTTCCGTTATCGATCTGCTTTACCATAAAGGAAAATTCAGAAGATTCGAACATCCCCGTCTCGAGAGGGCGGGACACGGCGGAGGCTGCACATTGTCAGCGTATATAACCGCATACATGGCAAACGGTAAGGAGATGACAGACGCGATCGTCAGCGCACGAGGGATGATACAACGCTCAATAGCGTCAATGTACTCAACGGGCGAAGGCAACAAGATGGTCAACTCCGCAGTCAACATGAAGCAGCTTTACACGAAGAACGATATAACGAACGGAATGGACGTTCTCATAGACCGGATACTGAAGATCATCCCCGGGATTTGGATACCGTCCGTCGGAATGAACATCGCGTACGCGGCCGCCGGTGCTGAAGACGTTATGGATGTTGCCGCAGTACAGGGGAAGATATTTTCCGTTGACGGAATGCCGGTCAGAGCGGGGCCGGTTATGTTCGGCGCCGCCGAGCACATATCGCACATGATACTGGCGGCCATGAGATCCGACCGCGATGTGCGGGCGGCCGTGAACATACGTCACGATGAGAATATATTAAAAGCCGTGAAAGAAGCAGGCATGGATGTAACGTCATTCAACCGCGTGAAACATCCTCTCGCAGACATCGGAGAACTGACGGCGCTTGCGATAGAGGCCCACGGTTCAGTACCGGATGCGATATCCGATCCCGGAACGGACGGGAAAGGAATGATCAGGATATTTGGAACCGATATCGATGACATCGGAAGAAAAACGGGAATGATAGTTTCCCGTATGAAACACAAAGATCTGTAAAAGTTTAAAGGGATCAGACAACGGTTATAACGAAGTAGAGCGTCATGCCCCTTATCTCATTGGTGTTCTTCATCGTGAAGTGTGTGCTGCTGATATCCATTATATAATATTTCTCGCCGCCGAATATGAACTCTATGAGCCTGATGCCATCACCGTAAGGCTTTATGATATCATTCGGGAAGTCGAAGCTCACGGCGAAGGTGCCGTCATTGCCCAGGACCACGGTGGATTTCATGCCGTTCCCCGCGTCATATTCCCGGTCTTCCACCAAGTGCGTCACTATCACGGTTCCGTCGCTGTTCACAACGGCGTTGGATTTCCATCCGTACGGGTGCACCAGGTTCGAGTAGAATCCGGTAGCGACAGTGTCCAGTCCGAACGTCAGTCTGAAGACGCTGACCGTCATTGTTTCCACAACGCTCATGCTCGCCTTGGCGTCGGTAAGCGGAATTGTCACGATCTGCCCATCGGAAAGTTCGCCGTATCCGTCCGCGGCCGTGATCACTATGCGCTTCGTCTCGCCCGGTTTCATACCGATGAGCGCGTTCTCAAACAACGCAAGCGCACCGCCGCTGCCTACCGTCACATTGAACGGAGTATAATGCCTCTCTTCTCTTTTATCGAATTCCCAACTGAACGCATTGGAATCGTTATTGGCAACAGACCAGAGCGAAGTGTCGAATATGACACCTCTCAGGCTGTCATCAAAACCGCCGTTGCCGTCGTATCCGTCATACCATCCGTAGAAACTGCCGACATAGTTCACCTGAACCCGGTCTCCGAAGTTGACGGGACCTCTTTCCTCGGGAACTATCTGTCCGTACGCATGTCCGCTGATGACCACAATGAAAGCCGCTGCAAGAACGATAGATCCTATCATCATGATGGGATCTCTCTTCTTCCTGTTCGGAATGTCGCTATCATCAGCCATGTTTACCTGTTGCTCCCAATGCCTGCGCTTTATTATAAATCTATCCCTAATAACAGATTTGGAACAAGACAACGAATGGTGTATGATCTCGTTAACGTTCATAGATCTGAACGCTGACCGGAACGCGGATTGAAACGGATCAGAATACGGATTCAGACAGACCGCGAAGGCCTCTGCAGAACAATAACAACAGAGATGACTGATACGCATCAAGAACGATTCCCGCACGTACGCTCGTTTTAATAACACTTCGGCTATGTACGATGCGTTCCCCCGGGAACGCGTAAAGAACGGATATGGTCTCATGAGAACGTTATACATACACGCCGATTCCATGGAATTCGAATCAAAGAAAGGAACGCCTGTTGCGGAAGAGATACCGGACGTGATGCACAGCGGCAGAATGGAAGAGGTGCTCGTAGTCTTCGTCACGGTGGAGAGCGATGATGAGGACAAGACCGCACAGATCTCAGAAGAGGCCGTTGCCGATATCGTTGAGACAATGAAGCGCGTAGGCGCGGAACGTGTTATGATATATCCGTATGCGCACCTGAGCAACGATCTTGCAAAACCGAAAGCAAGCCTCGAAATGCTCAAGCTCATGGAAGAGAAGCTTAAAGCAAAGGGAACGGAAGTGTCAAGAGCTCCTTTCGGATGGTACAAAGCGTTCAGCATCAAATGCAAAGGACACCCTCTTTCCGAACTTTCCAGGAATTTTGAAGGCAAAGAGAAGAAAAAGGAGGCGAAAGGCGAGGAGACGTTCTTCGTGCTCACTCCCGAAGGGAAAGAAGTGAACGTGAAAGATTTCAAAGGCGGATCGGCGTGCATGAAGGAGATGATCGCAAAGGAAGCCTTGGGAAAGGAGAACGAGCCTCTGAAAGGAGAGCCGGAATATCTTCGGTTATGCAAAAAGTTCGGAATTCAATGGGAATCGATGAGTGACGTCGGGCACATGTGCCTTACGCCGCACGGGGCGCTCATGTTCGATCTCGTCTCGGATTACGCAACGCAGATCGTCAATGACGTCAACGTCCCGATATATATGGTCAAAGGGACCAACATGTTCTCGCTGGACGAACCGGCGGTCAGGGAGCACGCCGATCTGTTCGGCGACCGTCTTTACTCGGTGAACACCGGAAAGAGGTCGTTCATACTGAGATACGCGGCCTGCCACCAGCAGTTTGCGATGATGCGCAACTGGAACATCAGCTACAAACAATTACCGTTCGGTGCGTTCGAGGTCGCCGATTCATACCGTCTCGAGCAGTCCGGGGAGACGATGCTCTGTTTCCGGACGAGGAGACTGAACATGCCGGATCTGCACGTTGTGTGCAAAGACGAGGACGAGGCGCGCGATAACTTCAAGATCCTGGACGCCCGCATATTCGGCGAGATCGAGGCGCTCGGCCGCGAGTATGACATGCTCGTCAACTTCTCGTCAAAGAAAGCCTATGACGAGAACAAAGGACTGATACTCGAATTATGCAAAGAACATGACAGACCGGCACTCATACATCTGTATCCGGAAGGGATCAATTACTACTGGACCGTGAACATTGAATATCACATCATGGACCAGATGAACAGGGCCAGGGAGATCGGCACCGTTCAGATAGACGTGGGCAACGCAAAAAGATTCGGTATAACCTATGCGGACGAGAATGCGGAGAGGATAAATCCGGTCATACTGCACACGGCGGTCATCGGCACGATAGAGAGATATCTTTACGCGATCCTCGACACGGCGGTCGGCATTGAACGGAAAGGCGTTCCCGGATATTTACCGGCGTGGATAAATCCGGATCAGGTGCGTCTGATGCCCGTCTCCGATGTCCATATGGAAAAATCGATGCAGGCAGCCAAATACCTTGAATCGAAAGGCATCCGCGTGTCGGTCGATGACACCGATGCAACGGTCGGTAAGAAAGTCAGGCGTTCGAAGCAGGACTGGTGTTCATACGCGGCGGTCATCGGAGACAAAGAAGCGGACAGCGGAGAGCTAAGCGTTTACGTACGGTCTGAGAACGCTGACAGGACGATGACGGTCGAAGAACTCGCAGACCGCGTGAAAAGCGACACGGAGAACAAACCTTTCCGCAGGCTTTACATGCCCATGCTGCTGTCGCAGAGGATCGATCTGTAAGCATTCAACATAACTTCGGCGTTGACTCGGCGCAGTGTGTCAATGCGGACGCAAGACAGTATGTCCGAGCACATACACACTCGCTTTAAACACAGTTTATTTTCAGACACATCCTCTAATAATTATACTTTTCTGCTTAAAAACAAACAATATAATATCTGTTAAGTCAAAAAGACGACAGAATTGGTTTGACCGTTCACAAGGGATGGTGCAGGACGAACGAGCATGATCTGTCGAGCAAACGAACGAGACAGACATCGAAGAGTGATACAATGAAGTCCAAAGCCATAATCTCGGCGTTCGCCGTCGTCATACTTCTGACGGCATCGCTGGCAGCCATCCAGGGTGAAAATGCGGAGAGAGGGGAAACATCCGATTTTAACGTGATGAGCAATCCTATTCTCATAAGCGATACGGCACAGATGCCGGCAACAATGTTAGCCGGAACATCACTGACCCTTCCGATCCAGACGGCAAATCAGACAATAGCGTGGAATATTGCGAACGCAGGAACCACCGGTGCATCGTTATCGGGAGGGAATACGCTGAACGTTCCGAACGCGGGAACGGTAACGGTCACGGCGGCAATAGAGGAAATATATAACTTCAAAATGATCGTGGCCGGAGGCTACTTCACAGTGGCCATAAAAGAAGACGGTACATTATGGGCATGGGGCAACAACACATACGGTCAGATCGGAGTCGGCGACACCACAGACAGGTCATCTCCCGTACAGATAGGATCGGACAGATGGATATCGGTATCAACCGGATTATCAAGCAACGGTCACGTAGCAGCTATCAAAGCGGACGGTACTCTGTGGACGTGGGGTTACAACTATTACGGCCAGCTCGGTAACGGCACCACTGCGAACAGTTCATTGCCGATCCAGATAGGATCGGATACATGGAAATACGTATCAGCCGGACAAAATCACACAATGGCCATAAGATCAGACGGTACTCTGTGGGCATGGGGAGCTAACGGTAACGGACAGTTCGGTAACGGCACCAATACGAGCAGTTCATTGCCGATCCAGATAGGATCGGATTATAATTGGTCATCAGTATCAGCAGGATCCAGTCACACAATGGCCATCAAAGAGGACGGCTCACTGTGGGCATGGGGCAACAACACATACGGCCGTCTCGGCGACGGCACAGGCACACAGAGGACCGCACCTGCTCCGATACAGGCAACGTATAAATGGATATCAGTATCAGCCGGAAACGACCACACAATGGCCATCAGAGAAGACGGCAGACTGTTTGGATGGGGCGGCAATGAATACGGTCAGATCGGTGACGGCACCACTGTCATGCAGAGACAAACCCCTGTTATGATAGGAGCATATACCTGGAAAGAAGTATCAGCCGGATCCAATTACACGATGGCCATTAGAGAAAACGGTACACTGTGGACATGGGGCAGCAACGGAGGCGGCAAACTCGGTGACGGAACCAACACAAACAATCCATATCCGACCCAATTAGGATGGGAGTATGACTGGAAATCAGTATCTGCCGGAGACAGCCACTCAATGGCCCTCAAAACAGATAATACGACGTGGACATGGGGCAACAACGACAGAGGTCAGCTCGGCGACGGCAACACCTCGAACAAATTATCGCCGGCCCAAGTAGGATACGATTACTGGAGGTCGGTATCAGTCGGACAATATCACACAGTTGCCATAAAGATGGACGGCAGTCTGTGGGCATGGGGTTACAACCTTTACGGTCAGCTCGGCGACGGCACAAACATACAGAGAAACTCTCCGGTTCAGATAGGACATGATTATGAATGGAAGATCGTATCAGCCGGAAAGAATCACACGGTGGCCCTCAAAACGGATGGCACGATGTGGACATGGGGTCTCAATGAATACGGCCAGCTCGGATTCGACCACTATGATTATTATGTACTGGATCCGACCCTGATCGAAGAACATTACTGGAGATACGTATCAGCCGGAGCCGAACACACAGTGGCCCTTAAACCGGACGGTACAATATGGGCGTGGGGTCACAATGAATACGGCCAGCTCGGATTCGGTGAAGTCGGATGGGGTAATGTCGTAAGCACTCCGACCCAGGTCGGAATTGCATACAACTGGACAAAAATATCGGCAGGATACGGCCATACGATGGGCATAAAAGAAGACGGTACATTATGGGGATGGGGGTCCAATGTACAATACGGGCTCGGTGACGGGACCAGCGTAGATAAAACCATTCCGACCAGGATAGGAATGGAGACCAACTGGGCAGATGTATCGGCCGGATCATATTTTACAGTGGCCATTAAAAAAGACGCTACAATATGGGCCTGGGGCGCCAACTTCTACGGCCAGCTCGGAGCCGGATTCATTGGAAACATATCCCTCCCGAATCAAACAGGAAGGACGGCATCCTGGATAGGTGCATCCGCAGGAGATGGTCACACAATGGCCATCAGATATGACGGCACACTGTGGGCCTGGGGTAAAAACGATCATGGCCGGCTCGGCGACGGCACGATCATACAGAGAACAAATCCTGTCATGATAGGAACGGATATCTGGAGAGAAATATCAGCCGGATACCAGCACACAGCGGCCATCAAAGAAGACGGTACATTATGGACATGGGGCAACAACACCATAGGTCAGCTGGGGTACGGATGCACTTTCAATCCGTTTATGACAGGAATAGCAAATTACACAAAGAGTTTCACCATAACAGTTGTGAACGGCGCTTACCAATGGGAAGGCGACCAAGACCTCTTCCTGTCGCTTACGGATGCGCTGGCATCCGGAAAGACGGGAACGATCGCTGTCATCGGCTCTGTGACGGATGATCTCAACGGAGCTACGCTGAACCTTGGTCAGAACGTCAACATTGCGTTCAGGGAAGGTGCGGATCTTACAGTGAAGAACGGTATCGTCAGTATGAACAATGTAGACGTATCGGACGGCGCTCTCACAGCGGTGAACGCAACATTGCTGTCATCGATATCGGATACGAAGAACAACGGAAGCGTTGAACTCATCGATAGCAGCGTATCATCCGTTTCATTTGCAGCGAAAGATCTGAAGGTAAGCGGAGACGTCACCGTGAACGCTGACGTGAACATAGGAAATGAGATAACTTCATTTAACAACGAAACCGTCGATCTCAAGATCTACGGTTCATTGAACGCAAATTCAATGACAATAACCGGTAACGCGAACGTAATTGGAGACATAAGCATCGCGGGCGACATGTCCGTCGTCGGCAACGTCAATGCGGGCGGCGGCCTGACCGTTGAATACGACGTCAAAGTTACCGGAAATCTTGAAACAGGCGGCAGCGCCGAGATAAGCGGGGACATCGTCGTAGGCGGCAACGCGGTCATTGGCGGAGAACTGAGCACCGGCGCCGGTAACACAGGCGGACCCGGAGATGCGAACATCGGAGGCAGCCTAACGGTAAGCGATGATGTGAACATCGCCGGCAAACTCATGGTGAGCGACGATGCGAACATCGGAGGTAAACTCATAGTGAGCGACGATGTGAATGTTGACAGCCTAACGGTAAGCGACGATGCGAACATCGGAGGCAACCTAATCGTAAGCGATGACGTGAATGTTGTTGGTAACCTCACTGTAAGCGACGATGCGAACATCACCGGCAAACTCATAGTGAGCGACGATGCGAACATCGGAGGCAGCCTAACCGTAAGCGACGATGCGAACATCGGAGGTAAACTCATAGTGAGCGACGATGCGAACATCAGCGGTAATCTCACTGTAAGCGACGATGCGAACATCGGAGGTAACCTCACTGTAAGTGACGATGCGAACATCACCGGCAAACTCATAGTGAGCGACGATGCGAACATCGGAGGAAATCTCACGGTAAGCGATGATGTGAATGTTGTTGGTAACCTCACGGTAAGCGATGATGTGAATGTTGTTGGTAACCTCACGGTAAGCGATGATGCGAACATCAGAGGTAAACTCATAGTGAGCGATGATGTGAATGTTGGAAACCTAACTGTAAGCGACGATGCGAACATCGGAGGTAAACTCATAGTGAGCGACGATGCGAACATCAGCGGTAATCTCACTGTAAGTGACGATGCGAACATCGGAGGTAACCTCACTGTAAGCGATGACGTGAACGTTGTTGGTAACCTCACTGTAAGTGACGATGCGAACATCGGAGGTAACCTCACTGTAAGTGACGATGCGAACATCGGAGGTAACCTCACTGTAAGTGACGATGCGAACATCACCGGCAAACTCATAGTGAGCGACGATGCGAACATCAGCGGTAATCTCACAGTAAGTGACGATGCGAACATCAGCGGTAATCTCACAGTAAGCGATGATGTGAATGTTGGCGGAGACCTCGGAGTAGGCGGAAACGCAGAGATAGACGGCATCCTGATTACAGGCGCAGGCTATGCAGGCGGACTCGGAGACGTGAATGTTGGAGGTAACCTTAGCGTTGGTAGTAACGCAGAGATCGGCGGCGGCCTTGAGACAGGAACCGGAGACGCGGGCGGACAAGGAGATGTCAGCATAGGCGGCGACCTCACGGTGAGCGGAAGCGCAGAGATAGCAGGTAGCCTTGAAACGGGAACGAATGAAGATGATGGCGAACCCGGTAACGTGAACATAGGTGGCAACCTCGAAGTAGGCGGAAACGCAGAGATAGCAGGTAGCCTTGAAACGGGAACGAATGAAGATGATGGCGAACCCGGTAACGTGAACATCGGCGGAAACCTTGACGTAGCAGGCGGCGCAGAGATCGGCGG
>WQZU01000016.1 GCA_009780575.1 Candidatus Methanomicula labiotermitis | reverse complement strand
CTTTTATTTTATTCGTGATCCCACTGTCCTCGATCTTGAATGCGGAGCGCTGTGTTATCCTGCGTTGGTATATCGCTGTTTACTTTAACGACGAGATATCTATAATAAACTGTCGATTGCGTTTCTTTTGATTTCACTGTGAACAAAACTTTCGCCATCCTCGGCTTCGCTGCGTGATCTTCGAGATTGAAGATAAAAATAAGGGTAAAGGGTTTGGTTGAAGAACTTCAAAGCTGGTAGTTCTTCTTGTCGAATGCGGGTACATCTGCGTACTGCTTCAGGCACATCTCGACGAACTTGCTCTCCTCTTCCGGCAATGCTTCGAGGGTCTTGACAATCTTGTCGAGGACATCCTTCTGCTTTGCGGTCAACAGGAGTTCCTTGTTCTTATGGCCTTCCTGTATGAGCTTTCCGCCCGTTATACCTGCAGCCCTTGCTCTGCGGTACAGGTCCTTTCCTTCCGCAACGATCGCCTGACCGACTTTGTAGGCGTTGTCGTATGCCAAGACGAAACCTTCCGGTCCTCTTGTACGGTCGGAGTACATGTACAGGTCTCTGAGCGTCTTCTCCTGCTTGAACGCGATAGCCGTGTTCATCAGTGAGACCTCGTAACCCAGGGAACCCAGCCAGCATGCGACTGATGATCCTCCGAACTCGGAGTGGTACTCAACTGACTCGTTTGACCATACGTCACAGATCTGCGCCATCAGGTTGCCCTGAAGATCAGCGTGTGCACACTGACAGTTCTTACCTTCCTGTGAGGTCGGCTTACCGGCGATCGTTTTACAGATCGGGCCCTCGTAACCGCAGTCTTTGTCCGGCCCTACGGCTCCCGCTTCCCATGCGCAGATTGTTCTCGCTGCTGCGAAACACCTGGTGATCGCAGAGAAGGTCTTCTGAACATCGTTGTCGAGGTATCCGCCGGCCATGAACATCGTTGTGTTCGCACCGGAACAGTTCGTGTCTCCTCCGGGAGTGACCTTGTTCTTCTTACAGATGTCAACGAACTGAGGCCATATCCAGCTCATGTCCAGTGAACCGAGGTAACCGATACCGAACAGTGTTGCGGTTATGTCTCCCGTCATGACACCGTAGTCGAGCAGTTCTTTTCCGCCCATCGTCTCACAAGACAGTACGTGTGCACCGTTCTCACAAGCGGTCTCTGCAGAAATGAGCAGTCTCTCCGGGTAGCTGTTGCGCCCGCCCATTCCGGGCCTGAGACCGTGGTCTGCCTCTCTCTGGTCAGGTATTGTGTGACGGATAGCGAGGTTGATGCCGTATTTGTCGTGCATCTTCTCGAGGAGCGCCGTCTGACCGGAGACTATGGATTCCGCCATTTTGGTGTTTGTACCCATCTGGGATATCCACTCTGTCTCAAGCTGCAGGTCCGGGAAACCGAGCGTGACCGCACGGTTGATCGCATCCTGTGAGATGTAGTCGACGTATTCTTTCGTTATCCTCGCTATGTCCTTCTCTGTTCCCGGCCTCGGAGCGTAGTTCAACTCGGGTATTACACGTCCCGCACCGACCTTTATTCCGAAACCGTACGAGACCGGACTCTTTGCGGTACCGAACACGATGTCGTCCGCTTTGTCATACGCCATTTTGGTGTATCTCGTTATGGCCATTTCAGTTCCCTCCTACAATGTTGTCCCACTCAGCCTTGATCTTCTTCCAGTCGTAACCGGCGATGATCTTGTCAGCTATCGGCGGGGTCTGAGGTGCTTTCTCCGAGTAGATACCCAATTCAAACGATTCCGAGTACTCTCTGTTCACTGCACCGCCTGCGGACATGAAAGGAATGGTTATGCCTTTCGCCTTCATCTTCTCCGCTATTGCGGGGAATGCACTCATCGTCGTCGTCATGAGCGCTGTTCCTGTAACGAGGAACGGTTTCTCTTTGACAACAGATGCAACGACCTCATCGACGGGGACGTCTCTTCCGAGATCCACGACCGTGTAGCCGTTGGCCCTCATCATGACAACGGCAATGTTCTTACCGATGTCGTGCGGGTCACCCTCAGCTGCATGCATGACTGCAACACCTTTCGTCTGCCTTCCGCCGGGGATCTTCTTCTCTGCGACCGCAATGCCCATTTCCATGGTCTTTGCTGCGAGCATGATCTCAGGCAGGTAGTAGATGTTCTGCGCGTAAAGCGTACTGACGATCTCCATACCGACCACGAGACCTTCGTTTATGATCGCGAGGGGGTCTTTCGATTCCAGTGCTTTGTTGACCGTACCTGCGATGTCTTTGAATCTCATGTAGAGGACATCCTCTGCACAAGCTTTGAAGACTGCATCGCTCGGTAACATTTTTTTCGCGATGGACTCCGGAGTGTTCTGATTCTCAGCCTCTACATCGTAGCGCTTAAGAATGAACGCGTAGTCCACACCCTTGCTGCTTAACATATTTTTTACCTCCCAAGCACTTGTTGCCAAACGCCTGTAATGAAACTATCCTGTACTTTGTTATTAAACGCAATTGGTGGTTGGATGATATATCCAAAAATTCATCAAATCCACGATGCTTTGCATCTAGATAAACCTATCTTTTTCATCCATCGTACTTAACATGTATATAAATGAAAGCTGAAGGTATCTTTCAGGAAACCTACTAAAGAATAATTAAAAATCTATAAATATCATTATACCCATGTGGCCGAAAAATTCACAGTAGCTAATAAATACTAAGGGCGTTCTTGGTTACCATTGTATGTTTACTTGCGTTATAGGAGGGTTCCTTGGAACAGGAAAAACAACCTTGGTCATGAAAATAGCGGGAAGATGCAGAGCTTCGGGGATCAGGGTTGCGATACTTGTCAATGAGATGGGAGAGATATGCGTTGACGCGACAACGATCAAGGCTGAAGGTTACGATGCCGTCGAGTTACCTGACGGCTGCATATGCTGTTCCCTTTCGGGCACCCTGCAGAACGCTCTGAAGAACATAAAACGGGATATTGATCCCGATATAATAATAATAGAGCCGACCGGGTTGGCGCTTCCCCATAAGGTCGCAGAACTTGTTCACACTTCACTCATTGATTCCGATCATACTATGATCATAGGCCTCGTGGACAGCGCCAGGTACGACCAGCTTATGGAAAAGAAAGAGGAATTCTTCAAAAGGCAGTTGCATGCGTCCAATTTCCTCTTACTGACGAAATCGGATATTTCCGCCGAAGAAGAGAAGGCGAGGATATCAAAAGCACTGAAAATGCTTTATCCTGAGAAGGATGTGATATACACGTCATCGGTCACGGGAGAAGGATTGGACGAGGTTGCGGAGAGGATCTTGAATGGATGAAGGATACAAAAATTCCGGCGGCACCGGATACGGACTGATCGCATACACCGAAAAGACCGACGGGAACACCCTTTCTTTGCTGAGCGGTGCGATGGTCGAGGTCGCCGAGTGGATCGAAGCGGCGTCGGGATTTTTTCTGGGCCACGTTAAAATGGCCGTCGCAATGAGCGAAAAAACAATGACGCTCAATCTGACCGATCTGAAAAGAGGGGTTGAGCATCACAACGGTCCGATGCCGCACGGTGTGCGCGCCGACATAAAGTTCATGTCTGCGGTTGTTGATGTCGACCGTGTCGAATTGTCGGAAGTAATGAAAAGAACATTTACAAAAAACGGCTTTAAGGTAAAGGACGACAGGAAGAAGATCGTTGAATTCAGGTGATTGATGTGTACGGTATTTCATTGGATATAGGGACAAGCGGAACGAGAGGTCACGCGGTCGAACTTTCGACCGGCAGGATAATATCTACGGCTATGACCGAATCACACCCTCTTCCGGGAGCGAACATAATGGACCATCTGACGTTCTGCATCAAAATGGGAAAGGATCTTGCGCACCGCATTCTGATGGACACCGTCAACAAACTGATCGGAGACCTGAACATCGATCTCAAAAAGGTTGAAAAGGTGAGCATATGCGGCAACCCCATACAATTGTCGCTCTTTCAGAACATGGAGATAGACGACCTTGCGTACGTCGGAGAGAAAGCATGGGCGGCCCGCGGCATCGTTCCGCTGAAACGTAATGCAAGGATCATACCTGCAGTTGACGTCGGATTGAACGTACCGGATAAAGCGGAACTGTATGTTCCTCCCGCGATAAAGCATGAGATAGGCGCCGATGCGCTGGCGATGCTCATCAAAAGCGGTTTCCTTGAACAGAAGGAGAATTGTATGGTCACCGATTACGGCACGAATGCGGAGATGGCGCTGAAGGTCGGCGATGACATATACACGGGATCAGCAGCGGCCGGCCCGGCGATGGAAGGGCAGCACATAGAGCACGGGATGCTCGCATCGCCCGGTGCGATATCCGACCTTGAATATGATTTTGACTGGAGATGCATGGTCCTGAACGATGATCTTATACCTGAAGAAGGCGACCTTGTGAACCTTTCAATGGGTTCCGTCGTATCGGAGGGAAAGATGCACGGTAAAGCCAAAGGAATAACGGGAACCGGAACGATAGCAGCGCTGGCAGCAGCCATGGACTCCAAGATATGGAAGAAGGGCAGACTCAATTCTCCGGGCGGAAGATTGGAACTGCAGGACGGCATATACGTAACGGAACACGACATCGCGGAAGCGTGTAAAGCGGTCGGTGCGATGAGAGCAGGTCATTTCACGCTGCTTGAACATGCGAAGATAAAGTTCAGCGATCTGAACATCATGTACATGTCTGGCGCAACCGGAACATATGTTGATGCGGAGAAAGCAAGAATGGTCGGCCTCCTTCCGCCGACGTGCAGGAAAATATACCAGATAGGCAACACATCGCTTGCGCTTGCGACCGATCTGCTCCGCAACCCGGAAATGCTTGACGAACTGCAGACGATCGCCGACAGCATACGTTCCAATCACGTTATGTTCGCCACGGACGAAGTCTTCGAACAGATATACGTTCAAGAATTGGCATACTGGGTCGAGGGCATGTCCATGGAATCGTATAACAACAATCTTGATATACTGGGGATCCAGCAGCTGCCCAGGGTCATGGGAAGACCTGAGATAAACAGGATCGCTGTCCGTGACATTCCCGACATAGGAGACAGGGGATTGAAGATAATCCGCGACATCGGAACGGAACTCGTCGGAAGATTCAGCGGATGCACCGGATGCGGGAACTGCGGTACGGAATGCCCGGAATCGGCGCTTACAATGGATAAGGACAAGACGATACACGTGAAGACAAAAAGGTGTTTGGGAACTGCCTGTTACAGATGCCAGTTCGTGTGTCCGGAGAAGGTGTTCAAATACGAAGAGTTGAAACTTTCCGTATGATCAGACAACCTTCACCATACGCTCGCGCGCATACCCGCAGGTCACTTTCCTGTACCCTTTGAACTCTTTATCCAGTTCCGGGTCGCCGGTGTCAACGTGAAGTTCATCGAGATCATTAAGTTTAGTTCTGCTTGACACGAGAACGATATTGTCGATGCCTATCATCCTTATAACGGACGGCGATATCTCCTTGTTGCCTCTGCCGAGGAAGAATCCCTGCTTTCCGATTATTCCGAGTATGAGTACCGTGCGCTCATATTTTCCGATCGTTTCTTTCAATCGGGTTTCATTGAGATCCTTTTCTATGATCTTCCCGTTGAACAGTGCATCCGTGCCGAGGACAGTATGATCAAGGTCAAGCATCTCCAGTATGCGGCATGCGGTGCCTCCCGGCCCGATAAGATAAAGGGTGTCGTTCCTCATCTCGGAAATAACATATTCGGCAACTTCGTCCGTCTCCGCTTCCTCGTCGCTGCCGCCGTATATCCCTTTGGACGACTGAACTCGGGCGGGAACGTACGGTACGCTCATGTATCCGTAAAGTTTTGCGGAAAGGAAACCGTCCGCAAGACACGCTTCATCGATGTCCATGACCTCGCGGTCCGTGAGCTTTGCGTGGTTGTCAGCGAACATATGAACAATTTCGGGAATATCTTCTGGAGTAGTTGCGAAAACGGCGGAATGCATCTTTACGCCTGCAGGTATCCCCAGTACCGGGATATTCCTTCCGACTGCGTCGAAAACGTCTCTGGCCGTTCCGTCTCCGCCGCAGAATAATATCAGATCGCATGCTTTTTCCATCAATTTTGCTGATGCCTTTGTATCGGAAGCGTTTGTGTTCCTGTTTATCACCGAAATGGTTTCATGCGGAATTTTGAGATCGTCAAGAACCTCGCTTCCCATTCCTTTCACGGAAATGAAGCTGATGTCTTCACGGATTGACGAGACCGCTCTTTTCGCAGCGACAGGAGACGTTCTGACAGCGCCGAGTTCAACGGCCGCGAGATATGTGTCATTATCCGTTCCTTTGAAGCCCAGGGGGCCGCCCATTCCTGCTATTGGGTTAACGATAAGTCCGATACGCACATTTGTACAATAGCGAAAGAGTATCTAAAATTAATTACCGATTTTGAGGATATCATGTCTGTGAAAGAACGGATATGATCCGATGAAGGAAAAAATTGTTGGACGGGCGGATGCCCGTCCGTGGGGAGTTATGTCATCGTTATGCAGCACTGCCCGCGAAAGCGGAAAGTGAGTGTGTTTCGCTGCGATCCTCGACCATTGTCTCTATGGATCTCAAGTGATCGCACATGGCCGCGGATATCTGCTTTTTCTTTTCACCGATGAACCTGACCACGCTGTTGTTCACCATGTGGAAAGCATCATTCATCGTTGCGTTCGGCGCGTTTGCGGCTATCTTGTCATTCTCAATGACAACGGTCATCGGGCATATCGCCGAAACCTTTGAGATCCCTGCTTTCGCGACCTTCATGCTGTTCGCTTCGAACGAGAACGGTTTTATGGCGATCATGAACGTTATCATGTTGAGCGTACGCGCAACCGTCGCGACCACCGGCGCAACACCGGTTCCGGTGCCGCCTCCCATTCCTGCGATTATGAATACGGCATCATGACCCGCAAGAACGTCTTTTATCTCGTCGATGTGTGCCTTAGCACACCTCTCGCCGAGCAGTACGTCCCCTTTGGCCCCTTTGCCGTCCGTAACGTCTCTGCAGAGGCACACTTTTTTGTCAGACATTGTGCGCCTTAGTGATTCTTTGTCCGTATTGATGGCAATGGTGTATATCGATCCGTCTGCCCAGTAGATGTCGTTTATGACATTGCAACCGGCGCCGCCGATACCGACAACCGCTATACGCGGTTCAACCGGCAACACTGTTCTTTGTGTGCTTACCTTTGTTTCCATTATTCCATCCCTCTTGTTCTTTTTCACGGAAAAACGGGGCTGAGCCCCGCAAATCCCATGCATCCCATCCCTTCACAACGGAACATTCTGCTGCATCTGCGCCGTTGCAAAGGATTCTGCGTAAGGACCCTTCTCTATAGGAGAATAGCTCTTCCTTACGCATTCCCTTATGAACTCTTCCTCGCTGAGGAAGTACCCTCCTTCGAGGATATTGCGCATAGCATCCAGTTCCGTTCGGCTGAAACGAACAAAGATCCCATCTCCTTTGTCCGTTTTTCTGTCTGAAGGAGTATTATGTGCATCCCTTTTCATATACTCCCTTAAGGCAGTCCTTATGAATTGCGACCTGGTCCCGAGTTCGGGATGCTCCTCCAAATAACTGTCCATTGATTGGACGTCATTGGTTCCCATCCGGAGCGTTATCCTTTCGTCATCCATGGTTCATACCTTCTCAGACTTTACTTCGTAGAGCCCATCCCTTCGACTCTAAAACACCATAAACCTTACTAGTATATAAATTTGTCTGACAATGTCATACTTTGTCCGACAAACAGGGGAACGACGTCTTCAAAAGTCGCACATATCGTTCCTGCGTCAGATATCCTTATCATATAATATAATAGTAAAATAAATATTTAATGCAGACAGATATCCTGAGAACATCCGGAAGGCATGATAAATGGCGTCTTACAGGAAAATAGAAGATAAATGGCAGCGGAAATGGTCCGAGATCGGATTGGAACACGCAGACCGGGATGAAAATCCGAAGAAGTTCATGATAGTGTTCGCGTACCCCGGCGTTACCGGATATTTACATGTCGGACATATGAGAGGATACACGTACGCCGACGCTATCGGAAGATACAAGAGGATGACGGGACACAACGTCCTTTTCCCCGTGGGAACGCATGCGACGGGCAACGGTGCGATAACGCTTGCGCACAAGATAGCAAGGAAGGATAAGGAAACGATAGATTATCTGAAAAGAAACGGCTGCACCGACGGCGATCTCAAGAAAATGAAAGATCCCGTATCGATCGTTGAGTTTTTCAACAACATATATGTGAACGACTATTGGAAAAGATTCGGTTTCATTGCGGACTGGAGAAAATTCACGTGCACATTGTATCCCGATTATCAGAAATTCATTCAGTGGCAGTTCATGAAGCTTAACGAAAATTCCTTACTGATACAAAAACCGTACTTCGCGGCCGCATGCACGGAATGCGGCCCGGTGGCGATAGACGCATCGGAGACGGACATATCGAAAGGCGGAAATGCGGAGACGCAGGAATACACGCTGCTGAAGTTCAAATGCAACGATCTGTTCCTTATAGCCGCAACGCTCAGGCCGGAGACCGTTTACGGACAGGTGAACTTTTGGGTGAATCCCGATGTGGAATACGTCAAAATGAAAAAGGATGATGAGACCTGGATAGTTTCCCCGCAGGCGGCGGAGAAGCTGATGTATCAGAAGGACGGATGCGAGATAATTGGATCGATTAAAGGAAAAGACATGGCGGGATGGGTCTGCGAGGCGCCGATGATCCGCCGGAACATACCGATCTTCCCGGCAAAGTTCTGCGATCCTGACGTAGGCACCGGATTAGTTACATCGGTACCGTCGGACGCTCCGGATGATTGGATATCGCTGCACGCGCTGAAGAATGATCTAAACGCGATCAAAGAATACGGTCTGACGAAGGAACAGATCGATTCCGCCGTTCCCGTTTCGATAATATCGATGGACGGTTACGGAGAATTTCCGGCAAAGGATATCATAGAGATGATGAGCATCGAAGCTCCTGGGGATCCGAAGCTGATCGATGCGAAGAAGCAGGTGTACAAGGACGGACATCACACCGGCCGCATGAAGGACATCTGCGGCGAGTTCGCCGGCCTCCGCGTTGAGGAAGCAAAGGAAAGGATGAGAACGGCCATGACGGATTCCGGGGAAGCGGAATTGTTTTACGATCTGAGCGAAGAGGTGATATGCAGATGCGGCAGCCGTGTGATGATCAGACGCGTCGACGATCAGTGGTTCATCGATTATTCGAATGAAGAGCTTACAAAGAGGACAAGCGAACACTGCAGGAAAATGGAAATAAATCCTGTTGAGTACCAGAACAACGTGCACGGCGTCCTGAACTGGTTCAGGGAAAGAGCGTGCGTCAGACAAGGCAATTGGTTAGGCACAAAATTTCCGTTCGATGAGAGATGGACCGTGGAAGCGATCTCGGATTCAACGCTGTATCCTGTGTATTACATAATATCCATGTATGCGAACAACAGAACGATCTCTCCCGATCAGATGACCGAATCGTTCTTCGATCACGTTATATTGGGAAAGAAGGAACCGGCGGCCGTATCAAAGGAAACGGGAATATCAAAAGATATCCTTGAGAAGATAAGGAAAGACGTTGAGTATTGGTATCCGCTCGATCTTAATCTTGGCGGTAAAGAGCATATGACCGTCCATTTCCCGACGTTCCTTTTCAATCATGCCGCTATATTCAGTGAAGACCGAAAAATGCTTCCGCGCGGAATAATGGTCCATTGGTACATAACCGGCAAGAAGAGCAAGATATCAAAATCGAAAGGCGGCGCCCAGCCCATTCCCGGAGCGGCGGAGGAGTTCGGAGTGGATGCGCTGAGGCTCTATTACGCGCATGTGGCATCACCGTTCTCGGACGTGGAATGGGATGAGGACATCGTGATGTCATACCGTCAGCGATTGGAGAAGATCACCGTGATGGTTGAAGAGTTGAACCCTGCTTCAGGAAAAACATTGAAGGGAACCGAAAAAACGTCTGACATCGACGTCTGGATCATATCGATGTTCTCGCAAAGCGTGTTGAACATGCACAGCGCAATGGAAAGATTCGGCTTAAGACAGATGGCGTCGGAAACGTACTTCGAGATGTTCGGTCAGATGAAAAGATATCTGCACAGAGGCGGTTGTGATCCTCATACGATAAGGGATGCGCTGAAGATGTGGATATCTGCCATGGCGCCCATAACGCCGCACATAGCGGAAGAACTGTGGAGCGTCTGCGGATTTGAGGGCATCGTATCAAAACATCAGCTTCCTCAGGACAAATGTCTGAGATCAAAGATCGATCTTGACGTCATTATAAGCGAAAAGCTGATAGACAATACGGTGTCGGACATATTGCAGCTGTATAAAGCGAATATGCGCCCGAAGAACCGTGTGATCATATATACAACGCCGGAATGGAAAAAGGAAGTGGAAAGGAAAGCTTTGAGCATGCTTAAGAAAGGAGAAAGGAGAGACGCCTCCGCGCTCATAAAGGAATGCATGGCAGACCCGTCGCTGCAGGCGCATCGGAAGGACATCCCCGATTTCATAAAGAAAATGGACATTATAACCGGAGACAGGATAATTGAAAAGGAGAAACTGCTGGAGCTTGATGAATACGGGATACTGTCATCCGCGTCCGCGTTCATATCGAAGGAGATAGGAACGGAAGCGGAAGTGGTATCCGCCGACGACCCCGGCAGATATGATCCGAGATCCAGATCCGGAAATGCGAAACCGGGAAGGCCCGCGCTGTATTTTGAATGACGGATCATTCGCCCCATTTCCTGTACAGAGAATGTTCAAGGTTCAGCTGGTCAAGGCATCGTCCGGCAATGAATGCGATTATGTCGTCAAGCGTCTTCGGATTCGAGTAGAAACCGGGATTCGCGTCAAGGATCGTTGCGCCGCATCTTGCAAGTTTAAGCTCGTTCTCAAGCATTATGGCGCTCTTCGGTGTTTCACGTGTCACGAGTACCAGCTTCCTTGATTCTTTCAGCGCAACGGCGGCCGCCCTTGTTATCAGCGTGTCGGCAAGCCCGGATGCGATCTTCGCCAGCGTGGAAGAACTGCACGGAGCGACGATCATCGCGTCGAACCTGTAGCTTCCCGATGATATCGATGCGAAGAGATCATGATCATCCAAAACAACGTCGGCCATTTTCTCAACATCCTCAACCTTAAGATCGGACTCGTCCGGAATTATCTTCTTCGCCATGTCCGAGATCACGAGTATCTTCTCTCCCGGAAGTTCTTTCAGTATCTTCACGCCGTACATGATGCCCGACGCGCCGGTGATGGCAACGACATATCTCACGCTACCGCCATTGTGAAGACAATAAATAATCTTCTGGTGAAATTGACTGCGTGTTTCGAAAACAGGTCTCCTTTTGCAGAAATGATAAATGATCAGAAGGTTTGATATACTTTGCACTCATCTTCGGACCATTACGGGTTACATTCGAGCGATCGGATGCCGTGGCGGACGTTGCGTCCGCAGGCCGTGCGGGGTCTTCGACAACGCCGGAATTGTTTTTTGAATGCTTATTTTAGCAACGCTTATATACATGTTACAGAATGTGAGCCTTCGTTGCTTCGCACGTACGTGCGTCGTTATAAGAGGTAATCAAATGGTAACAGTCTACGATGTTCCTGCCGAGAAACTCATACTCAAGGCGGCTGAGAAGCTGAAACAGAACTCAGCGATCGTCCCGCCGGAATGGGCGGAGTATGCCAAGACCGGCAGGCATACGGAAAAAGCACCTTCTCAGGAAGACTGGTGGTTCACGAGGGCCGCTTCCGTCCTGAGGAAGATATATGTGAAAGGTCCGATGGGTTCATCAAAGCTCGCGGCGGAATACGGCGGATTTGCGGACAGAGGTTCAAAACCGAACAGAGCCGTCAAGGGAAGCCGTAACATCGCAAGGAAATGCATGATGCAGCTCGAGAAGGCCGGATTGCTCGTCACTAAAGGAAAAGAGGGTCGCGCGATAAGCCCGACCGGCATGTCACTTTTGGACAATGCCGCCAAAGAGGTCTTTGACGAGATGAATGCCTGAAGGAGGTCTAAGCATGGATGATTCTGAATTGGAAGCCCTTAGACAGAAGAGAATGGCCGAGATGCAGCAGAGCGGTCAGCAGCAATCGGAAGCTAAAGAGCGTGCAAAGCAGATCGAGATCCAGAAACAGGCGATGCTCAGACAGATATTGACACCTGAAGCTAGAGACAGGCTGTCAAACGTGAGGGTCGCAAACCCCGAAATGGCCAACATGGTGGAGATGCAGCTGATACAGCTGGCACAATCCGGCAGGCTTACGGGGATGATAAACGATCCCATGCTTAGGGACATCCTTATGAAGGTCACCCCGCAACGCAGGGAGATCACCATAGAGAGGAGATGATCATGACAAGAAACAAACCGCCGGCAATGAAAAGCAGGCTTAACAAAGCGACCAACCAGAACCGCAGAGTTCCGGCATGGGTAATGATGAGAACGAACAGGAGTTTCCTTCGCCACCCGAAGAGAAGATCGTGGCGCATGAGCAGACTTAAGGAGTGATTGAAATGGATGAACTGGAAAGGATCATTAACATTCCGTTAAGGGCAACGAAGATGGCTCCCCGCACGAAGAGAGCGAAGAGAGCGATCAAAGAGATCAGAGAGAACATCATGAGGCATATGAAGGTCACCGAGGACAAAGTGTGGATAGACAAGTCCCTTAACGAGAAGATATGGGAAAGAGGTATTCAAAACCCTCCGTCCAAGATATCCGTCAAAGCCGTGAAGTTCGATGACGGATTGGTCGAAGTGTCGCTTGCAGAGTGAGTGGTAATATGATGAGGCTCTCGCGCTACGGCGGAAACCCGAACATCGGAGTGTATTCGGCGGCGAACGAGAACCTTGCCATAATATCGCCGGATGCGTCCGATGATTACGTAAGAAGCGTTGAGAGCACGCTTAAGGTGATATCGATCAAAACAACGGTCGCGGGATCGTTTGTTGTCGGATCCTTGGTTGCAATGAACTCGAACTGTGCCGTCGTCTCCGGACTGGCGGAAGAGGCTGAGACGGAGATGATATCTTCGAAGATCCCCGTTCTCACGCTGCACAGTAAGTACAACGCCGCCGGCAACAACATCCTGGCAAACGATTTCGGTGCTATTCTCAATCCGAATATCAGCGACAGCGATGCCGATTCAATAGAAAAGGCGCTGAACGTCGAATGCGTGAGATCGATGATCGCCGGCATGGACACCGTCGGTTCCGCGTGCAAAGCAACGAATAAAGGAGTGATATGTCATCCGAACACAACGGCCGAGGAGATGAAACTCATCAGAAAGGTAATGAAAGTTGACGTGAAAAAAACGACGCTCAACCACGGCTCCGGTCTTCTCGGTCCGTGTCTCCTCGCGAACAGCAAAGGCGCCGTTGTCGGCGATATAACGACGCCCATAGAGATGGGAAAGCTTGAGGATGCGCTGAATCTGTTCTGATTCAGCGTGAGAACATCCATATTGTTCTTTCGGCAGGCAGTTCATCAGCCGAAAGATCTATTTCGTCGCCTATCTGCTCCGCTTCGATGTTCATAGCATCAAGGAAAGCGTCAACGGAGTTTATCGGCATCGAAAGGCCGCCGATCCTGTAATGCATCGGTACGATCACGCGCGGATCGACGGTGTCGATGAATCTTATCAGTTCTTCAACGTCCATGGTCTGGATCCCGCCGACCGGGACCATGAGGATATCGGTTCCCTTTATCTTCTCGATAACGTTTTCATCGGGCATTTTACCAAGGTCGCCGCAATGGCATATCGATATGCCGTCGATCGTCATGGAATACATAACATTCTTTCCGCGTTTTTTACCGCCCGCGTCGTCATGGTCCGTCTGCAGACCCGTGAATTTGATACCTTCAAAGTCGAACCCTCCTACGAAAGCGAAAACGATCTTACGGTATCCTGTTATGCTCATGAAAGAATTGTGATCAGAATGGTCGTGACTTATGAGCACTATGTCCGCCTCCGCCGAAGGCGGTTTTATTCCGAGGGATTTGCCGTCATGAGGGTCTGTCACGATCGTGACGTGTCCGATGATCTCGAAACAGGAGTGGCCATGCCATCTGACTCGCATGCTCTTGAATCGCGCCACAACATAATAACCTTTGTAATAGCGTTATCATATTTGTTATCGTATTTGTTATCACATATGGTAATATACTTTGCGTCACATTTCAAGCGCCGTACGATGGATTCACGGCCGCAGAACACATGGTTGCTGCATCCTGGCAGCGGAAGATAAATTATTACGAGGCAGGTGTAACCAACACGGCAGACTGGACAGCTGCCGCCGGATACGTTCTTTTCCGCTTTCGGTTTGCACCGGGCCCGTGTAGCAAAGATTTAATAAATACACAAAATACGTTAATAAGATGAAGAAGACCCTCATACTCGTTGTCGATCGGGATGACGATTTCGGCGTAAAGGCGGGAGTTCAGACACCCGCCATAGGTCTGGACGAGGTGTCAAACGCCGCAAATCTGTTAGGTATGGCCGACCCGGAGGATTCTGATACGAATGCAGCCTACGCTGCCATAAAGGCATACAATGAAATGAAAGAGGACGGCATGGACGTCGAGATCGCACTCATATGCGGTGACACGAAAGTCGGTCACAAATCTGACATCAAGATAGTGGATGAACTGGAGACCGTGATAAAAAAGGTCGCGCCTGAGCGTGCGATCCTTGTCAGCGATGGTGTCGAAGATGAATATGTTTTCCCGATAATCACATCGCGCATCAAAGTGGATTCCGTTAAAAAGGTGTATGTGAAACAGGCGCCCGGCCTGGAAGGAACATTCTATCTTCTTGTGAAGATCCTGCGTGACGAGGATAAAAGAAAAAGGCTCCTTGCGCCCATCGGAACGCTTATGGTGATCGTGACCTTCATCATGATGATACCTACGTTCATAAACTACTACAACACGGGAGAAACATCGATCCTGCTTGACACGATGGGGCTTTTCATACTGTTCACGATGGGTCTTCTGCTGTACGTGTACGCGCACGGAATGTGGGGACGTTTAAAGAGATTCGCCGGCCGCATCCACAATGATATAAAATCGGGCGATCTGACGGTCATATTCTCAATAGTTGCGCTGGCGCTTCTTTGCGTCGGGATCGTCTTGGGGGTGTTTGCGGCGTTCGCTCCTCAGGACATCAGGAACGGAGAACGCATTCTGATATTCATGTCCAATTCATTGTGGATAGTGGCGTTCGCGTACATATGCAACGATTTCGGTAAGTTCTTGGAGAAGTATATCGAAGAAAGAAAGATCGTCATTGACTTTTTGGTCGGTACGCAGATGATATTCGCGGTCGCGTTCATAATGCAGGCAACGTTGGATTCATTAGCAATGGTGTTCGGATACAATACGGTCGGTTCGAACGTGATCATCATGGAATTCATCATCGGTTTCGTATTCGCGGCCTTTGCCGGAATGACGCAGATGTCGTACAAGCGTTTTCTTAAGAAAGAGGACGCTGCGGAGCAGCCTGATGCAATTCTGTGAATGGGAACCCGTTTATACCGAGATCCTGAAGGATCTCGGTTTTGAACGCTCGGCGGACGAAGCATCCGCCAAACTGCTGAAGATGCTTACGCTGAATTCGAATATCATTTCAGAGGACGACTTGGAAGCGATGATCACAGAAGACGTTTCGATCGTCGGAGGGAACGTCTCCGCCGGCGATATCGTACTTCTTAAACAGATTTCGAAAGATACGGAGACGCTGATATCGGCGGGTTCGGCCACCGATCTGCTTGTTTCGAATGATATCATACCTGACATAGCGGTGACCGATCTGGACGGAGACGTTGAATTACAGAAAAAGGCGTCATCGCTCGGCGCCGTTACGATGATCCATGCGCACGGCGACAATACGCATCTTGTGATTAAGCACACGGGAGGATTCAACGGTCCCGTGATCATAACAACGCAGTCACGGCCCGATCGGATCCTCTGCAACTTCGGAGGTTTTACCGACGGAGACCGTTCAGTGTGCGTTGCAAGACATTTCGGCGCAAAAAGAATAAGGCTGATAGGTTTCGACATGGACACACCTGCTGATAAAAAAAACACGGATCCGGAGATGAAGCGAAAGAAGCTGGAATGGGCGAAAAAGGTGATATTCGATATGAATCCTCGCGAAGTCACCATAATAATGTCATGAAACAACGGTATTATATCAGCACATCCATTGCGCTGATACGATGGACCTGACATACACGATACTTCTGATCCTGTTGATCATATATGTTCCGATCTACATATACGTCAGGTCAAGCCGCAGGATGAATGACAGAGGCGTCGTGACGTATGGTCCGTTCATCATGATAAAGACCAAACGCGGCATGAGACTTCTTGACAGTCTTGCCAAATACAGAAGATTCTGGGCTTTCTTCGGGGTCGCGTCAAAAATAATGTCGGTCTTCCTGATAGCGTTCATAATATTCATCATGATAATGAACCTCCTTCTGATACCCCGGGCGGCAGGAACTCCGGGCATCGGAATAGAGTATGCGTTGGCAATACCCGGTCTGAATCCCATGCTTCCGCTGTTCTACGGAGTAATAGGTCTGGTGGTGGCCGTTGCCATTCACGAGCTGGCGCATGGTGTGCAGACAAGAGCGAACGACATGACCGTTGAGTCGATGGGCGTACTTTACGCGGTCGTCCCGATAGGTGCGTTCGTTGAGCCGAACAACGATCAGATAAACAACTGCGGCCGTAAGGCGAGGACAACTGTTTTTGCCGCGGGCATAGCGGTGAATCTTGTTGTCGCCTTGATACTCTTCATGCTGATGTCGGCCGGCCTCATGGGTTCGTTGACGTCCAACTTCGGCGACAGGGCGGCCGTTGTCAACGTTATCGCCGGATCTCCGGCGAATGATGAGGGAATAGAATTTTCAACCGTGATACTGGGATTCTCGGATGACTTCGAAGGGTCTGTGAACGGAGTCACATTTGATCAGCTTATGTCGAAACCGTTTACGGCCGGGGATAAATATTACGTTCATCACCAGTTAAGGGACGATGTCCGCATCGCACATATGTACATGGGCGTTTTCATACATAGTGTGGCCGCGGGTTCACCCGCATCCGATGCCGATATACCGATACAACGGAATTCGTTCCTGGTTTCGATAGGCGGTCACCCGGTCGAGAGCATGAACGGCTTCGTGGAGATCATGACAACTAAAGTAAAACCCGGTGATGACGTCATAGTGGTGACACAACCGTTCGTCAACGGCGTCCTGGAGAATGAGGTGTACTCTGAGGTCAAATTGGGCTACAGGAACGGGAATGCGTTCCTCGGCGTCACGTACAGCCTTTCAGGATTCAGTTTCACTACTCCTGACGCCGTTCTTGCGATGGCCAAGAACCCGCTGCAGGATGCTGATTCTCTATCGGATACGGCCCTTGCGGCGCTTTCGTACATAGGATCGCCGTTCCGCGGATATTCGCCTCTGCCCCAGGAGATAACATGGTGGTATGAATCCTCCGTGATGCCTGACGATGTGTTCTGGGTGATCACACAGATAGTGTTCTGGATATTTTGGCTTAATCTGGTCCTTGCCATAACGAATGCTCTGCCTGCCGTTCCGTTCGACGGCGGATATCTGTTCAGGGACGGCATCGGTAAGGTTCTTGAGAAAACACACAGGAATTCCACTCCCGAGAAAAGGGAGAAGATCGCGGGCGCGGTCACGAGTATTGTGTCCTACTCAATGCTGTTCATACTGCTGCTGATAGTTGTGACCGTGTTGCTATGATACTTGTGCGGAATAACGCATGTTTTTTATCTTGATGCCGATACATTGTCATGAAGATCGCAATATTCAACGGAAGTCCCCGGAAAAACGGGAACACAGCGGAGATGACCTCGTCCCTCGCAAAGAAGATGAAAGCCCGCGGAGCAAGGACGGAAGAGCATTTCCTTTATCACATGGACATCAAAGGATGCATGAACTGCGGCGTCTGTCACGCGGGCGCCGAACTGAATGCGTGTGCAATAAAAGACAACGGCACCGAATTGCTTGAAACGTTCTTATCGTCCGATCTGATAGTGTTCGCGAGTCCGATATACATGTGGCATCTGACCGCTTCCCTGAATGCGTTCATTGAAAGGCTGCATTCGCTCTGCAGACACGAAGAACCTGCGATCAACAGGATGGCCCGCAAGAAGATATCGATCGCGATGACAATGGGCGACGACGAATACGTTGCCGCTGATGTTGTTAACTCGTTGCTGCATTTCTGCGAATATTTTGAATTGGATTACAAGGGTGCGTTTGCTGTTCCTTTCGCGGATAAAGAACAGATAAACCGTCCTCTCTACCAAGAGAAAATGGAAGATTTCGTGAAAAGGATAACGGAATGATCAGGCGCGGCGTCTGTCGATCTCGTTGTGAACGATTATCATGCAATGATCCGCATGAAGGCTCAGCGGACCCAAACATAACTTGGAGGGTTCGCATTCCATCAGAATCCTTTCCTCATCATCCGTGAGATCCCTATCGTCTCCGAGAACGAATGTGAGTTCCTCCGGAAGTTCGGCGTCCCTTATATCGGAACCGTCCTCTTTCAGATACATGATCCCGGACACCGTTCTCAGATCATCTATAACATCGGAGAATGAACGCCTTGACACGTATATCCCGGGTGACGATCTTACTTCCGTGTCGTCGATCCTCTTCAGCAGCGCATTCCTTATGAGTGATGCGGTGCTTCTTTCGTCCGGGTTAAGATATTTTATCTCATTCCCGGAAAAACGCACGGTCTTCGGAGCGTCCCTTCCTCCTTCTAAAACGAGGAACAGTTCTGTGTCCGTTCTTATCGAATGACTCAGGAAAAACGCGGAGTTCACGCATCTTACCAATACGTCCAGTCTCCCTGCGCCGCCTGTTATATCGTCCAATCTGAAATCACCGGTGGTCGGTGCGCGGTGACCGGTTATCACAAAACGTATCATTGGCCGAGTTCCCCGCTGCCGATCTGCTTCATCATCTGTCTGCGTATCTTGCGGTTGCCCATTATGCCCTTCATTGTCTTTTTGCTCTGTTCATATTGTTTTATAAGGTCGCGGACGTCATGCGGGTCCACGCCGGCGCCGTATGCGATCCTGCTGATCCTGGAACCTTTTATCATGCGCGGATCTTCCATTTCCGCATCGGTCATGGAATCCATGATCACGCGGTATCTCTTCAGCTTAAGCTGAGATTCGTCGTAATCGATCTTGTCTTCCATCTTGCTCATTCCGGGCAGCATGCTCATGACCTTTTTCAAAGGGCCCATTTTGCTGACCGCCTCCATCTGAGTGTACATATCCTTGAGAGTGAATCTTCCGGACATTATGTGCCGTGATGCATCCTCGATGTCCGCGTCGCCTTCGAATTCCTGCTTTGCAAGATCGATCAAGGCGGACATGTCACCCATTCCCAGCAGCCGGGATATGAACTTGTGAGCGTTGAACGGTTCGAAATCGCGTATATGTTCCCCGACTCCGAGGAAGACTATCCTTGCTTTCGTGTTCGCAACGGCGCTGAGAGCGCCTCCTCCCTTGGCGGTGCCGTCCATCTTTGTAAGTATGACGCCGGTAACACCGACCGCATCATGGAATGCGTCGGCCTGCGGCCCGGCCTGCTGGCCGACCTGTGAATCAAGCACCAATATCCTTTCCTTGGGCTTGGCGACGGCGGCCACGTCCTTGAGCTCCTGTATCAGATCCCCTTCCAATGCGTGACGGCCTGACGTGTCAACGATTATCACCTTCTTATCGCTGAACTGCTGAATGCCGCGTTTGACGATGCCGGGCGCATCCTTCACTCCGAGTTCGCCGTAAACGTCCACGCCGACCTTCTCACCGAGCTGTTTCAGCTGCTCGTAAGCGGCCGGCCTGTGAACGTCCGCTGCGATCAATCCCACCCGGAATCCTTTCTTGGAGAACAATAACGCAAGTTTTCCGCAGCTTGTGGTCTTACCCTGACCGTAAAGACCGACCATCATTATGGTCTGCGGCTCCATCTTAAGGCCTTCGCCGTTGTCCAGAAGATTTACCAGTTCTTCGTAGATGATGTTTACAATGTGCTCCTTTGTACTTTTTCCGGCAGGAGGCTTCTCGTCCAGCGCCCTTTCTTTGATCTTCTTGGTAAGCTGCAGGACCATCTGAACGTTCACGTCCGCCTGAAGCAGAGCCCTCTGAAGATCTTTAACAACGTCTTCTATCAATTGCTCGTCTATGCTGTTCGCTCCCGCGATCCTGCTGATAGCATTCCGTAACGATTTTCCCAAACCTTCCAAGACCATATGAGTGGTAAAAAGGGTGCCTCATAATAAAGATTTGCGGTGTAGAGATGTGGAAATAGTCCAGCCAGTCAGAAGGGATGGGATGCACTCTACGGGACTGGACCTCATTCCAACGAGTATAGAGTATAACGGATATATATTTAAATGTTAGTTTTGACACCCCTTTATCGGTAAAACTGTCATATGCCTTCGATTAATGCTGAATTTCCGTCTGCCAGTGTATCCGGCCTCTTGCCGCAACCGTTGAATTCTCAAAAGAACGATTTAACATATGTGATATCATTTAGTGATAAGGATGTCGAAGGAATAAGATCGCGTGTGCCGCGGCTTTACCTTGGCGTATGCGTCCATGGAAGCCTAGGGAGTCCGCGGATGCCGTCTGCGGACCTGATATCGGAGCTTGCGCTAACCTTGTTTGATAAAAATGTCAATGAAAGAGAGTGTGCACCCTCTTTCATTGTTGGTTACTTCGCAGAACGCGGAAGCTTACTTTTTATTTTCCTGCCTGTCTTCAATGTATCTGTGGCAGACTATCAGAACCGCGGCGATGATCAGCAGCACCAGCAGTATCCACCAGCAGCAGTGTGACGCCGAATCCTTATCGAATGCCACCAGGATTATTGTGTTCCCTTTTATCTCGAACGTGTATGAGAACGTACCGTCGCCGTTGTCGGTCAGAACGGATGTGTCCACGCCGACGCCGTTGTTCGTTATCGATGCGACCCTGAATCCGGATCCGGGTTCGATGGTCACCGTAACGTTATCGTCTTCCACGTAGCCTCCGGAAGGCGATACGTATGCGGTTCCTCCGGTTGCGTCAGCAACCGCCACGGATACCCAAAGCTCAGGAAGCGCGGCGAACGTCACCGATATCGTACGGTCTTCCTGCACCGTGAATGAGTACGATAACGTACCGTTCAGATTGTTGACAACCGATGCGGTGACGTTTGAAGCGTTGTTGATGACCGTTCCGATAGTGTATCCGTGATTCGGCACGATCGTTACCGTAACCACAGTTCCGTGCGTATACGGAGGATCTGATACCGATACGGTGCCGCCTGCTCCTCCCGTCACGTTCACAGAATATGTGGCAAGGTTGAATGACACCGCGATCGTATGGTCAAAATCCTGCAGCGAGAACAGGTACGAGAATGTGCCGTCCGTATTGTCGATAACGGATGCCGTTACATCTGAACCGTTATCGATGACCGTTCCGATCACAAATCCGAAAGCAGGTGTTATCGTTACCGTTATTCCCGTCTCTTTGGCGTACGGCGGTGCGCCCGGAGATGATACGTGTGCTGTCCCTCCAACACCGCCTACAACGACCACGGTCACTGACAGATCGTCGTCGTGCACGAACGTTACAATGACCGTACGGTCTTTGTTGAGCGTGAAACTGTACGAGAACGTTCCATCATTATTATTGACTGCGTCAACCTCGGTTCCGTTGTCGGTGACCCGCCACAGGCTATATCTTTCGGCCGCTTCGATGGTCACAGTTATGCTCGTTCCTCCAGCATAATAGGGCGAAACGCTCGGAGATGATACGTGTGCTGTTCCTCCTATCCCGCCCGCAACGGTCACGGTCACCGAGAAGCTGATGTCGGTGAACACCGGGAAGACATCCTGGAACCATGTGCTGTACGTTATCCCATCAGGAGACGGGTTTGCGCTTACCCAATCGTTGAGAGCTTCAAGCAGCGTGGCGAAATCCGTCTGATCGGTCAGTTCACCCGTTGATGTGAAAGAACTGGCAACACCTTCGCCCGTGCCTGATACAATGCCTATCGGAGCTATGAGTGTGTTAAGATAATAAGTGTGATCTATGTGATCGCTGTTGGTGTTCGTGCCTATAACGCTGCCTCCGGATATGCCGGTGACGATCCCGATGTTGTAAGAGTTGCTTACCGTGCTGCCGATGAGCGTGTTGCCTACCAGACCGCCGACGCGGTCACCGGTGACCGATCCCTTGTTATAACTGTTTATCAGTTCTGAGCCACTGAGCTGTCCGACCACTCCGCCGGCGCGGTCAGCGCTGACGACCGGGCCCGTGTTGAATGAGTTGTAGACACCGCATTTGTTCCCTGCCTCGGCCTTTGCGTTCACCATGCCCGCCACGCCTCCGATGCTGCTCACAACACCGGTGACCGGGCCGAGGTTGTAACTGTTGGTCACAAAGCTGTTATCGTACAGCTGTCCGACGATCCCGCCGACACGGGCGCTGCCGTTGACGCTGCCGGCGTTGTAAGTGTTGATTATCCAGCTATCATTGTGCGCATATCCGGCGATACCGCCGACGCGGTCGCCGCCGCGTATGTAGCTTTTCTCCACTCCCACGTTTTGCACGGTAGCGGTTTCAATGTGTCCGAAAAAGCCTTTGTAATCGGCTGTCGCCGAAACGTATATTCCGAACACAGCGAAACCGCTGCCGTCGAAATTACCTTTGAACGGATGTGTCGAAGTTCCTATCGGAGTCCATGTGTTCTGAGGGGGCGTCACACTCCACGTATCAAAAAGCGACACATCGTTCAGAAATATGTCATTGGCCAAGATGTAATATTTATTGTAGTACGCTGCATCCGATGCGTTCACGCGCTCAGCAAGCCTTGCAAGTTCCTGTGCCGTCGATATGACAAACGGACTCGTGTCGGAACCGTTACCTCCGCCGAACCCTGCGGCGACCGATCCGTCCCACACCGGGTTGCCGAGCGTGTCATCATCATATGTTTGACCGGCAGGCAAAAACCCCGCAAGCGTTGCCGTTACCAGCACTATGGCCGCAATAAATGCGGGGATCTTTACTTTAGCACTCTTGAACGCACCCATAGGGGATTAACGCGTATGTGAATATTTAAAACAAGCCATACTTTTAACATAAAAAATCAACATTTTTAAAGTTTAAAAAAGATACTACCTCAGGCTGCGCGTCCGGAGCGTTCGTATTGCGATCTCAGAGTATGCGGAGCACTGAAAAAAGAAGGAGGAAGGATTTTGGATAAGATGTTTAAAGGTAACCGGATTTCTGAAGCGACATCAGATCGTCCGTGCTGAGCTTTTCGCCGGCTTTGAAGCGTTCGAATATCTCTTCCGCCTCTTTCTTGGACTCCGTGTCGACCTTCTTCTTACGGTCTTTGGCCTTCTTGCTCTTTATGGCGCCCACATCCTTGTCCATCTCGTGGACGGATTTTATCTGTTCGATGTGCTTTTTGTGTTCCTCGTCAGCCTGCGTCTTGCATTCAACGAATTTCTCCTGAGCGGCGTCCGCTTCCTTTCTGAGCTTGTCAGCCTGATCATAAAGCGCGATCATCTCGTCATGCGCCGTCTGCGCAGCCCTTGCGTATTCGGCCACCGCCTTATGATACACTTCGGCCTGCGATTTGGCCTCTCTGAGGTGATGTACGAGTTCCCTGACCTCTCCTCCCTGCTCAGTGACCTTTTCCTTCTCTTCTATCTGGCGTGCGAGTAATGAAATTTGTTTGACGATCTCGTTCTCTTTGTCTTTTCCGAGCTGCTTGGTCTGCTGCGTGAACTCGAGATCGCGTAACTGTTTCTTCAGTTGTTTTACGGGGACATCGCCGTCCTGTCTTCTTTCGGATGACGGTTCTTTGTCTTTCCTGAGTGCCGAAACTTTCTCATTCAGATCGGCGACCTTTTTGTTCCACTCGTCCCTGAGATCCTTTGACTCCCTTACTTTGACGTTGAGTTCATCACGGTTTTCCCTGTGCTTGTTGGCATCTTCTATGAGTGCACGGACCTGTGCATTGAGGCCGTCCCTTTTGGTGACCCATTCTTTCGTCTGCTTGTTCAGGTCATCTCTCAAACGTCTGTGCTTCTCGGCATCATTGTTCATGATGCTGCGTTTTTGCTCCAGTACTTCAAGGTCTTCGGATGATTGTTGTTTTTCCTCCACAAATTCTTCCATATACATCCACGCTCATATTCTGTACAACGTAACCACTGAGTGGTACAACGTTCCTGCCAATAAAGACAACGTTTATAACACTTTTGCCGCTGTCACCTGTAATATATGATATATCTCCCTTAACAAAGCGTCAGAGGGCGGGAAAGTTTATAATGAGAATCGTTTTTAAAGCAGGATGTATGAAAAATCTTTGCCCGCTTGATTACCGGTACGGCCGAGAGGAAATGAAGAGAATATTCTACGAAGAGAGTAGACTTCAGTATCAGATGGATGTTGAAGCGGCCTTGGCGAGAGCACATGCTTCACTCGGAACGATATCGAAAGAGCATGCGGAGGAGATCGCAAGGATATCGAACCTGGGATCCGTGACCGTTGAAAGAGTGAAGGAGATCGAAAAGGAAACGCGCCACGACCTCATGGCGATGATAAAGGCGATGACCGAGCAATGCAACGGCGAAGCCGGAAGGTTTGTGCATTTGGGCGCAACATCGAATGATATAGTTGACACGGCCACGGCGCTGCAGATCAAGGCTGCGCTTGGCATCATATTGAAAGATACGGACGCATTCCTGCTGACCTTGGCGAAACTCGCCAAAAGGGAGAGGGATACACTTGGGATAGGGAGGACCCACGGTCAGTTCGCCATACCGATCACATTCGGTTTCAAAATTGCGGGATACATTGCGGAGATGCTCCGCCACAGAGAGCGGATCGAGCAGATAATACCGAGAGCATGCGCAGGAAAGATGGCGGGCGCCGTCGGCACCGGCGCCGCACTGGGCAGGAATTTCTTCAGGATCCAGAAAACGGTCATGGACTGTCTCGGATTGACATACGAACCGGCGGCGACACAGGTCGTCGGAAGAGACCGCTATACCGAACTCATTTGTCTTCTGGCAATGATGGCAACCTCTTTGGACAGATATGCAACTGAAATAAGAAATCTTCAGCGGTCGGAATTGTCTGAGGTTGCGGAAGCTTTTGATACCGATAAACAGGTCGGAAGTTCAACGATGGCCCAGAAGAAGAATCCGATCACCTCGGAGAACGTATGCGGTCTTGCGAGAGTGGTTAGAGGATTCGTGACGCCCGCATTTGAGAGCCAGGTCCTCTGGCACGAGCGTGATCTCTCCAATTCAAGCGCAGAGAGGTTCGTGCTTCCTCATGTCTTTGCATTGCTTGACGACATGTTGTGCAAAATGAACGATGTGTTCGCAAACCTGTCCGTCAACAGGGAAAGGATGATCGCCAACATAGAATCGGCAAGAGGACTGATCATGGCGGAACACGTCATGATGGGAATGACCGAAAAGGGAATAGGGAGACAGGATGCCCATGAGATCGTCCGCAAAGCGTCCATGGCCGCATCGTCGGCGAATGAACATCTGCTTGACGCTCTCCTTAAAGATGAAAGTATGAGGCGCATCATGTCCGATGATGAGATACGTGATGCTATGAATCCTGCCAACTACGTCGGCGGTGCTCCGGAGATCGTTGACAG
Source organism: Candidatus Methanomicula labiotermitis (assembly GCA_009780575.1). GTDB lineage: Archaea > Thermoplasmatota > Thermoplasmata > Methanomassiliicoccales > Methanomethylophilaceae > Methanomicula > Methanomicula labiotermitis. The sequence continues at coordinate 4,844 of WQZU01000016.1, read as the reverse complement.
CATGGTCTCCGCCGTTGAGAAGGCGTTGAATATGAAGGTGTTACCGTGATACCCGAGCACAAGAAAAAGAGTGTGCGGCATGGAGCGGTTCTCGGCGCGGTGTCGGGCGCGGCGGTCGCCGCGGTACTCTACTTCATAGCCGTTCCTTCGCTCACATATATGATTTTCATCCCTATTGGTGCGATAATGGGCGCCGCTCAGATGTATGTTAGACGAGCATGAAGGAAAATGTTATACGTATTCTCCTCTCTCTCCTCATGAGGGAAGAGATCACCGATGACAAAAAACGTCGTTGACGACATTGAAAAACTTCGATCGCAGCTTTTGGATATGGGCAAGACGAATAATCTCGTCAACTACCGTATCAGAGACGAGAGATCCATTCAGATAACGGAGCCGTCTGCGGACGAGATATTCACAAAACTGGTCATTGACGGCTGCGGCCTCAGGGTCATGAATCCGAAAGTCACGGTCGGCGGACCCGATGACCTCCGATCGCCGTTATCGCGGAGCGACATCGACAGGAAACTTGAACGTCTTATACAGCAATACAAGGAAAGTTTTGAAAACTTTGGTTACACGACCGTCTTCGTTGCGCTGGGATTCGTATTATGGAAAGGAAGGAACAGCGCCAAGGCGCCGATCGTGCTTATCCCCGTGCGCCTGAAACGCGACGACACCGGCAACGTTAGGATATTCTGGTCCGGCGATGATGTCTGCGTGTCTCAGACGCTCATCGAGAAGATGAAGGAATCCAACGTCAGGTTGTCGCCGCTTGATTCCATAGAGACCGTTGAGGATATGCACAGATGCATCGATATCATAAAGACGTCCATAGAGGGAAGGTCTGAGTTCGGCATAAGCAGCAGCATCCTGATCGACGTGTTCGATTTCGGCAAATCCGTGATGTACAATGACCTTGACACTTCGATGTGGACCGATATCTCTCCGCTTGCGGATAAGATATTGAATCACTCGGCCGGGATAATTGAGAAGAGTGCCGACAAGGACATACCGGCGTGCACGTATTCGATACTCAACGCGGACGCTTCGCAGATGTCCGTGATAATGGACGTCCTGGACGGGAATTCCGTGGTCGTGGAGGGGCCTCCGGGAACCGGAAAATCGCAGACGATCGCAAACATAATAGCCGAGTGCATGGGCAACGGGAAGACCGTATTGTTCGTCAGCGAGAAAATGGCCGCCCTGAACATAGTGAAGAAGAGACTGGATGACGCGGATCTTTCAAAATACGTGCTGGAACTGCACAGCGACAACGCCCATCGGAAGAACTTCCTGAGAGAAATTGAAAGATCGATGACCGCCGAGGTCATGTTCGAACCTCCCTCTGAACAGGAATGCGCGAAATTGGAACGCGTACGTAATGAACTCGATGATTATGCGAACGCCATATCGGCACCCGCAGGCAAAAGAAAACTGTCGCCGTATCAGCTTATAGGGATGCGCGAAGCGGCGTATGCGAACATAAAGAGACGGAGGCGCAGTCCGGTGAAGGTCGACGTCACGGACCCGGCCGGAATAGATGATGAGGAATGGGATTCGCTTATAACCCTTATGAGATCTGCAGCGGACATACTGCCGCAGGTCGCGCCCGTGAAGAAGAATGTGTGGAAGAACCACAAGGTATGCGGTTTCACGCCCGACCGGGAACATTCGCTGCTTGACGGTATAAACAGCGTCAACAAGAAGCTTGACGATGTTGCGGCGTATGCGAAAGAAGTTTGCAAGATGATCGGCATGAGCGCCCCGCAGACACTGCGCGAGATGACGGAACTGAGCAAGATATGCGGCAACGTAAGAAAATTCGGCGGAATGGCGCTCAAGGACATAATGGAAGGAGATCCTGAGGAATATATGCGGTCCACCGAACCGATGATCGAGTATATCACGTCAATGCAGACGCTGCGTAAGGACATTCTTAACAAATACACCGAGAAGGTGTTCATAATCGACGTTGACGACCTCGTGGAACGTTACGAACGGTCGATGAAGAGTTTGCTGCGCCGCAACGAACTGAAGGATGTGAAGAAAATATTGGACTCGTACTCACGGTCCGGAAACATCCCAGAAGCCGATATACGCATAGATCTTGACAAGGTCGCAAAATATCAAACTGAATTGGAAGGAGTTTCGTCACACGACCATAAGAAACTTTTCGGCGGTCTGTGGAAAGGAGCGGCGTCCGATGCCAACGAACTCAAGAGGATAAGGGACTGGACGCTGACCGTCAAGAAGAACATCAAAAGCGGGAAGTTCAGCGACACCACCGCTTTGTTCATATCCCGCGGCACAGCGGGAACTCCGTTTGAGCTCAAGGCCAACGAACTGGATGAATACGTAAGCGATCTGATGCGTTCGATGAACACGATAACCGACATCATAGGCGACGGCGACCGTCAGGATCTGAAGATCGCGTCCGTGAAGAAATGGTTGAAGGATCTGGAAATAAATATTGAATACCTGAGGCCGTGGAGCAATTACTGCGACCTTTTAAGTAAGATCCGAAGCACACCGATATCTGATATGGAATCAAGGATGTGCTCCGGCGACATACATCCGCACGATCTCGCGGACACGTTCGTCCTTAACTATGCGGGCGCCCTGCTGACCGAAGTCATAGATGAAAGGCCGGCGCTTAAGAAATTCTCCCTGGAGACGCATGAGGCTTTGCTGAGAGACCATGATCTTCTGGACCGCGCGGTCCTTGATTCCAACAAATCCAGACTGGCGTCCCGTCTGATCAGCGTGATGGAAGAGAAGATAAACTCCCACGAGGACGAGATGAGGATACTGAGAGGCGAATTCAACCGCGGACACGGACAGATGTCGGTCAGAAAGATAATGGGACTCGCAGGAAAGGCCGTACAGACCATAAAACCGTGTTTCATGATGTCCCCGCGCTCTGTGGCGCAGTTCATTGACCGGAACATGAGATTCGACGTCGTTATATTCGACGAGGCTTCGCAGGTACAGCTGGCAGAATCCGTCGGATCGCTGATGAGAGCGAATCAGGCGGTCATCATGGGAGATTCCAAACAGCTGCCGCCAACTGCGTTCTTTGAAAAGAAAGGAGATTCCACGAACGATGTTGCTGTCATCACGGATATGGAGAGTTTACTGAACCTCTGCCGCGCGTCGCTTCCCGTCAGGGTTTTATCATGGCATTACAGAAGCCGCCACGATTCTCTGATGGCGCTGTCCAACCGTCTGTTCTATGACGGCCGCCTTATGGTCTGTCCGTCACCATACCCGGCACCGGAGAACATGGGCCTCAGATTGAGATATGTCAGAACGGCGGTATACGAGAGAGGCATCACCGGATCCAACCCGAAGGAAGCTAAAATGATCGCAAGGGCGGTATGGCATCATTACGTCGATACGCCGGAGAGAAGCCTTGGTATTGCAACGTTCAACGTCAACCAGCAGAAGGCGATAATGTCCGAGGTTGAGAAAACATTCAAGCGCCATCCCGACGCAAGGGCTAACATGATGAAACATACAGACGAACCGTTCATGGTCAGGAACCTTGAGAACATACAAGGAGATGAACGGGACGTCATGTTCGTAAGTATAGGATACGGATACGATATAGACGGAAAACTGTCAAAAAGCTTCGGAACACTGAACCGCGAAGGCGGGGAAAGGCGATTGAACGTCATCATGACGCGCGCCAGGGAACAGTGCGTCATATTCTCGAATTTCAAATCAGCGGACATGGGGATGCGTAACGATATGCCCGAAGGCGTGAAGGCGCTGCAGGCGTATCTGGAGTATGCGGAGTTCGGACACACCGCGAAACTGGACACGTCACCGATGAAGGATCAGCTTGCCGAATCGATAGCAACATTCCTTGCGTCGAAAGGTGTGAAAACGAGAATGAACATAGGTTCGTCGTCTTTCAGGATCGACCTTGCGGTATGCTCTCCGAAGGATCCGAACGAATACGTTCTGGCGATATGCCTTGACGGAAGAACATATCAAAGAATAAAATATACCCGGGACAGGGACAGGATGTTCAACTACATGCTTTCACGGATGAGCTGGGACATCTGCCGCGTATGGTCGATGGATTGGTACAGCAACACGGAAGCTGCTAAGAAACGTCTGTGGAATAAGGTCTCGTCGGTCCTTTCTAAAATATCAGCGGGAATAAACAACGATCCGACGCTGTTCAACACCGTGTCGGAGATCATTGAACTTGAAGCACCGGTGTGCAGGGATGTCATTTACGGTATGGTGAAAAGAGCTACTAATACAGCAAGGATAACATTGACAATGAAGAAAGAGGTCGAGGATGCTATCTCAGCGTGCATATACCTTGGAAAGGCAATAGAAGATGACGGATTCCTGATGCCTCCGGGGCATGTGATCACCGTAAGGAAAAGAGATCCGGGCGAGAGATGGAGACCCGAGTGGATACATCATTACGAATACGCGAGAGCGCTGAACGAATCATCCTCCAACGGAATGACGGACATCGAGATAATAACGGCGGCGTTGGCAAAGCTCGGTCTTCCGAACACAGCCGAGTTCAGGGAAGAGATAGAACGGTACATGGAGTGATCGCGAACGGTCTGTGAAAGGTCTATATACTTTCCATTTATTGGCGGTGTCTAAGGGCGCGTAGATCAGTGGTAGATCGCTACCTTCGCAAGGTAGAAGCCGCGAGTTCAAATCTCGCCGCGTCCACTCAACGGATCTTTACTACATTTAAAAAGTGGTCGCACTCCCTCAAATCATCGTAATCTTATCAAACTTTGCATAGCATTCGCTGTACTGCCGCCTGTTTCAGACCTTTACTATACCGCACGTCCGGCTTACGG
>WQZU01000015.1 GCA_009780575.1 Candidatus Methanomicula labiotermitis | reverse complement strand
TTCGTTTCCGGCATCATCATGTCCAGACTTGCAAAATACGATGATACCGTTTCAACGAGACATATCTGTTCTGTGCCTATATCTTCAACGATATCCGCCTTCGTTTCCGGCATCATCATGTCCGCGCAGGCGAAATGTGATGATACGGCCTCCATGAGGCGTATGTGTTCATCGACCTCTTCGACGACCTCTGTCTCAGACATCTCATATTCCGTGACAATGTCCATCGGCTGTGCGTCCGCCTCTTCAGCGATCTCTGCTACGGGCATCATTTCCTCATATGCCGTTATATGTTCCGTCGGTTCGTCAACGAAAATTTCTGCTACGGGTATCATTTCCTCATATTCCGTGACAACGTCCATCGGCTGTGCGGCCGCCTCTTCGACGATCTCTGCTACGGGCATCATTTCCTCATATACCGTTACATGTTCCGTCGGCTCGTCAGCGAAAATTTCTGTTTCATGTATCATTTCCTTATATGCCGTAGCGAGGTCCATCGGCTGTGCGGCCGCCTCTTCGACGGTCTCCGCCTCCGATGCCATATCCTGACCGGCAAAATACGATGATACCATTTCCATCAGGTCCGTGTGTTCCGTATCGATCTCGAACGCATGGTTTGCATCATCGGCCGCAATGTGATCCGTTAAATCAACGGCGGCTGCATATTCATGGCCGAAACACTCTTCCGTTTCTCCGCATCCCGCGAGTGATATTTCCGTTACCGTTTGATCATTCTGTTCCGACCCGTATATCGGGTCCGAGCCGCTTATCTCCGTGGATGTGTGCATCTCTTTCTCAAGAAGGGATGTTCCGGATGTATACTGCTGGACCTCTTCCGTTTCGCCGATCTCTGCGCTTTCCATATGTTCCGCGATCATTGCCTCGGAAAGCATTGCATATCTTTCGGATTCCGCAACGGGCTGAACCGCAGACGATGCTGTATTTTTTACGGGCCCTCTCATCTCTGTCGACAGTACCGGCACGGTTGCGTGTCTTATCGGCGCTCTCATCTCCGCCGATGGTGTGACCGGTGCTTTCACTGAAGGCACGATCCTTTCCGTGCTTGCATAGGCTCCTCTGCGCGGCAGGAAATCATAGCCTCCGTCGAAGACATCATGACAATCTTTCTCTTTCGGTGCGTGCGTTTCCGCTATTCTGTGTTCTTCTGCTGAAGCATCGTGTACTTCCATCGGTGTGTGTTCCGGTATGTTGTACGCTTCCGGCTGCATTGTGTGCGCTTCCGTATGCGCATATTCTTCCGCAGCCGCGTCCATAAGGTATTCTTCCTCTGAATCGATCATAACATCCGGTGCGGCCGCGTTGTATTCATCATCGCGCGGTATTTCCAAAACATCCGGTACGTTCATTTTTTCGTATATGTCAACCGTGCTGTCGGCAACCGCTTCGTGTGTATGATCCTCTTCTTCGAATATCACACGGTTGCCGCTGCCGTATCTGCTTTCGGATGCCGTGTCGCTGACCGTTGCGCCGTCGCCTTCATACAACGACGTGGAACTTTCATCGTCATAGCTCCGATCCTCATAGAACGGTATCCTTCTCCCATAGGAGTTCTTCGACTCGGAAGCCACCGCCAATCCCAATCTGTCCGAAAACCTTACCGACCCAGATGACCTGGCCGTACTTGTGTGTATGACCTCGGCTTTCCTTTTGCCGTCAGGATTCGAATTGTTCTCTTGGAACCTTTGAGGCAGCGCATCCGTCGGAACGGCGCTCGGAGAGAGCGTTGAGAATCTGTCCCTAAGGCTTATGCTGCTCCTCGGAGCCGCTTCTTCCACATCATTCTTACCTCCGGTAACTCGTTTAAGTAACCCTCCAATAAACTCTTTACCTTTAGAGGCTCTGCTATTGTTTGCATCACCCATGCTATCCCATCCGGACGGTTAATGTATGTTCACATTGATAAACATTTCACATATGCGCGAACGCGGAACGCGTGTTTTCGCCTCTGTGCGTGCGCCTTATACGCATTTTCGGACGAACATTTTAATTGAACATTCCCGATGTATTGCCTGTGATGATAAATGACAGTATAATGTGGACGCTTCTTTTGGTCATAGTTGTCTCTCTTCTCGCATTGGATCTTTTTGTCCTGAACAGGAAAAAAGAAGATATGAGCATGAAGAAGGCCGTATGCCTTTCCGCATTCTTCATATCCGTCGGATTATTGTTCGGCGTTGTCATATTCTTCGAAGGGTCGCACAGCGCCACCGAGTACTATACCGGATACGTCATAGAGCTTATGCTCAGCGTGGATAATCTTTTTGTCTTCATCATTATCTTCACGTACTTCCAGGTTCCGAGGGAATATCAGCACAAAGCGTTGTTCTACGGCATAATCGGAGCGATCGTGTTCCGCGTCATATTCATATTCGCCGGCGTCCAGCTGCTTGAAAGATTTGACATGATGTCATACATATTCGGCGCCATTCTGCTGTTCACCGCGATAAAGACGGTCACAAAGAAAGACAACGCCGACAAATCCTTGGAAAACAATCTGGTGGTGCGTTTCTGCAGAAGGTTCATGAAGGTTTCGGACGACTACGACGGCGACCGTTTCTTCACGAAGAAGAACGGCGTCCGGATGGTCACTCCTCTTTTTGTTGTAGTCCTGGTGATTGAATTCACCGACCTTGTGTTCGCAGTTGATTCCATACCTGCGGTGCTTGCGATAACCACCGACATGTTCATAGTCTGCGCGTCCAACATGTTCGCCATAATAGGGCTTCGGTCGCTGTACTTCACGCTCAGAGGCGCCGTCTCCTCTCTTGAATACCTGAAATACGGTCTGGGTGCCATATTGGCGTTCGTTGCCATGAAGATGATCTTCGATCTGAAATCGATCATGGATCCGCTTCACTCGCTGTCGATCATAATGGCCATCCTTTCCACGACCGTGATACTGTCGCTGCTGATCAGCAAGAGGAAGAAAGAACGTGAGGCCGGCGACCCGCCGGCGGTGTGAGTCTGTTGCTGAATTGATCTTCTCCGGGATCAAAGCAAAATGAAATCCGATCGTCTGAATATTCTGTCCTTGCAACGCGTTTCACAGACGCAGCACGCGGAACCGAGGCATCTGCCGGTGTTCATTATGAACCTTCCGTTGGAGAGTGACAGCGCCTTCTCCGGGCAGGATCTTACGCATATCATGCATCTCCTGCAATCCCACGACGCCCCGTATACGGTCTTCGGTTCCGAAAATTTCAGCGAGTCGCCTGTATCGGATATGTCCTTGGCATGCTTTCTCTCTGTTTCTGTCTCGCATACGCCGTCCGGGTATTCGATCCCGACCGATGACAGCTTCGCCTTATACATATGCAGCGGCATCCCTTCCGTCCAATACGCCAATTCCAGTACGTATATACGGCTGAATACCGGCGATGCGGAGAACATTACATGTTTTGCGGATATTTCTTTTGCGATCCCGTTCAATTCATCCATTTTCTCTGGCATAAACACCAGATCCTTCGCCAGTTCCAGGGATGTGTTCCCTGCCTGAACTATCCTCTTTGAGTGCGCCGGCACCATTCCGACGCTCTTCGCTTTGACCGGATCCACATACGTTCCGGCTGCGCCCGCCATATACATTGTCGATATGTCCTTTATATTAATGTCCGCTTCTTTCATAAGAGTTAAATGACCTGCTCGTATGGCGCCGATCGCTTTTCCCGCTTCTTTGAGATCGTTCTCACCGAAATACAGGTTCCTTCCTATGTCTATTGTGTTCCCTTTTATCTTCGGCGGATCTATGCGATCGTCCTGCATCCCGGCGTGGATCAGTGCTATCATTCCTGTGCCCGTTATTCCAGCCGGCGCCGTTCCCTGTTTTTTCACGATGTTGCTGCGTATGTTCAGGATCGGGCCGTCCTGTGCGTTCAGATCCTCATCCAAAACCTTCATGATCCATCCGGACCCGGTTCGGATAAGATCGCTCAGCGCCCCGGGACCCGCTAACATCCCGCACGCCGTATGCTGTCCTTCCAGCGCCGGGCCGGCTGCCGCAGAACCCGTGTATATGGAATCGCCGACCTTCAGCGCCATCTCCGCATTCGTGCCGTAATCGGTGACCATGCACATGTCATCATCCAAGAATCCGGATTTGAGCATCATTGCCAAAGCGTCGGCGCCTATCTCATGCCTTACCGCGGGAGGTATCATCACTTCGATGTTCTGTGAAAGGCCTATTGCATCTCCGGATATTATGCGTCCTGTCCTGTCGGCACGCCGAATGTTCTCCGATCTCAGTTTGTTCTCTCCCGCGTATGCGAGATCCTTTATCTCAATCCCTTCGAACAGCGACAGCTGAACTGGATTCCCGCAGACGGATATCCTCCTGAGGTTTTCCGGTTTCACAGATACTATGATGTCATTGACCGCCCGGAGAAGCAGTTCCTTGGCCTTACCGACTCCGTGTTCTATCGCAAACGTCAGATGATCCATTATATTGGATCCCGGGATGGGATTCCTTGACATTATGTATGATCTCAGCACCTTTCCTTCGGCGATGTCCAGAAGCTGTCCTCTGATCCCGCTTGTGCCGATGTCCAAGGCCAGTCCTGTGATCGCGTTGTCCATGGTATCCCCTCTCAGGAAATTTCGGAAAATGGTTTGAACGGTTCGAACGGAATCAGCGGAATTCTTTCCATCCCTTTCCTTTGCCGACGTCCTTCGCCGTGTTCACCGTTATCAGCGGTGATTTGGTGTATATCGCATTGTCGAACGTGTCCACGAACTGTTTGGACACCGCCGAGCCGCCGCATGCGATCGGTACCTTCGGCGTTTCTTTTCCAAGCAGTTTGGCGGCTTCCACCAGTCCGGGTTTCGTGGCGCTCATCAGGGTTGACCCGCAGACCATCTGAACATTCTCCTTTTTAGCCGTTTTCACAACATCGGAAGCAGGCACATCCCTTCCGAGGTCTATCACCTCATAACCGTTGGCCCTCATTATCGCAGCAACGATATTCTTACCGATGTCGTGGAGGTCACCTTCCGCAACGAATGTTATTACCTTCCCTGTTTTGGGTATGTTCCCGAGTTTTTCCTGACACAGGCTTATGCCTCCGAGCATCGCATCGTTGGATAACAATATCTCGGGCACGAACGCATTGCCCTGGTCGTACATCTCGCATTGAACCTGTATTCCGGGCATCAATGCATTGGACACCAGATCCACCGGATCCTTTCCTTTGGAAAGCTGCTCTTTCGTTTGTTTTACCACTTCGTCCCTGTTTCCGCTGAGCACGGATTTCGATATGTTCGCGTATCCTCCGTCCTTTGAGAAGTACTCGTCCTCAAGGGCCTTCAGAGATACCGTCTTCTTCTCCTCTTTGCCGTATTCGCCCTGCTCGTAGGCCATCCCTTCTTTGATAAGGGTCTCATATCTTTTCGGATCCTTCAGACGGAGCGTTTCTATTCTTTCCACGATTATATCAGAACGCATCGCCATCATCCCCCAGTACGATCTTCCTTTCCGCTTTCATACGCGCCCTGGCCATCCCTATGGCGCGGACGCAGTCTTCCGGATCGTCGCTGTCCGGAACGGGTGTTTCTCTGCATGCTCGCACATACGCCTTCAGGTTCTCCAGCGGCGTTCCGGTGGACACGTCGCATGCGGTGCCGACGACGTCCACGCCTTCTCTTATACACTGGACCGTTCTGTCGTAAACCTGTTTCGGAGTTCCTCCGGGCATAAGGTCTATGACATCCAGGCTTCCGAGGCATCTCATTGCGTTGCCCAACTGTTGTCTTACATACCAGGCGGGAGGCGAGTCAAATGAGAAACAGTCCATCCCGCTTCGTTTTATATGCGGCAGAAGCCGTTCGGTGTGTCCGCATATGTGCAGTATCTTCGGACAGCTCACGTTTCTTGCGAATTTCTTATGATACGGAAGGACGAACTCCTCGTACGTTCCCGGAGAAATAAGATCGCCGGATGCGGAAGGATCCGCGGGAAACAGTATGTGTGCTCCGTACGCGGTCTGAAGCCTTCCGTATTCTATACAGAAATCCGTCGCTGCGCTTATGGCGGCATGCGCCTTGTCCGGGTCGGTGACGGTCATCATGACAAGTTTCTCAACGCCGAGAACATGTCCCGCGACCGTGAACGGTGCCGTTATGACCGGTATTATCGGAAGATCTCCCGCATATCTTTTGCGCAGGATGTCTATCGCTCCGAGAACATGAGGGATCCTTCCCGCCTGCTCAAGGTCATCGGGCCATGTGATGTCCTTGGGATCGGTGTACACGTGATCCGCCACCGGAGGCCTGTCCGATTTGTTCCAATCGAGCCTGCATCCGAGCACTTCCGCCTCCAGGGAAATATCAAACTGAGGCCTCGCAGCTTCGATCCCGCATACTTCCCAAGGCGCCGCGGCGAGATCCGCCATCATCTTGGGATCGGTATGCGCTTTCGGCCAGCTTGCCTTCGCAAATTCCATTAACTCTTTCGTTGTCTGCGCCAACGGGTTGGCCGGCGGCACATAATCCACTTTTCCACCCAGGACCGCGGCGAGCGCACGCCTGGTAGGAGTCATTTCAACGGTCATCTCTTTTCCTCTCCTTTTTAAACCATTAACGATGTTACGTGGATGCATACTCTTGCCATCGTATAAAATAATGGACGTTAATATTTTATATCTAATACGAACTTTTGAACAAAATCCTTTTATTGAATCACATCATTTCGGGGCACGTACCCCGCCGCCGGCATACCCGGCAGTGCCGTATCGAAAATATTTACCGGCTTCTGACGAACTTCACGTATTCGGCCTTGCCTGTTTTGTATATCTCCCTCATCATTTCTTCGAGCTTGACCGCATCGCTTGACAGTATCATGACCTCTAGGCATTTCCTGTTCTGAAGATGGGAATGCAGTTGCGTCTTTATCATATAATCGTACCTGTGCTGAAGCATACTTATCCAATGGTCGTTGTGCTTACTGTGCACAACTATCAGGACGCCTTCAACTTCGCCTTCCAGCTTTTCCATCTCGCGTACTTCCGTCTCCGCGATCTTTATCGATGCCCTTACCGCTTCGCTCCTTCCTGAAAGTCCAAGATATTTCTGTATCCTTTCCAATGATCCGACATTCTCATCAGGTAATGATATGCTTATGATTGTCATGCGATCCACCATTTACGAGTTCAAGTAACTCAATGTATATTAATAACTATTTCAAATATATTTAATAATATTCATACGGCACAACAGTATAATATGTGAAGTCCGGCAGGATAACGATGCTTATAGAAATGCGATCGCTTTTAAAATGCGGTGACTGAAACGGCGCTCATGTGCCCTATTTTGCAAAAAAACAACGTTGATGTATATGTGATAGTGCTCCTGCCGGGATTTGAACCCGGGTCGAAGCCTCGAGAGGGCTTCATGATTGGCCACTACACTACAGGAGCGCAGACCCATTCAATGCGCTGACATTAATAAATATTTCTGAATGTGCCCGCGGCTACGTCAGAGATGTATCGGAAGCATGCGTTTGTGCTCGCTGTCCGTTATCTTTTTCCTTATTCCGGATACCGTGTCCGCCGGGATGCCGATCTTCTTTGATATCTCCTCATCGGAAAGTCCTGTTTGTATAGCATACAGTACGGGATCCAGGACGTCGTATGATACTCCTATATCCTCCTCATCCGTCTGGCCTTCCCAAAGGCCTGCGGATGGCTGTCTTTCTATTATCTCTTCCGGAACGCCTATTATCCTGGCGATCTCCCTTATATTCGTCTTGTACAGGCCGGAAAGCGTAGATATGTCGCACGCCCCGTCGCCGAATTTTGTGAAGTAACCGACCATCGTCTCGCTCTCATTGGTTGTTCCCATCACAACCCGGCCGTATTTTTTCGCAAGATTGTACAGAACGATCATTCTGCATCTTGCCGCGATGTTCCCTGCGTCCAGCGGTGTGTCCGTGCTTGCGGCCAATATCGCCGATAACGAATCCACGGCAGGCTGCACGTCGAATATCTTGTATTCCATTCCCCATTTCGAGCACAGGTTCGATGTTATCCTGTAATCGTCCGCCGGTGTTGCACGAGACGGCATGAACACGCACAGCACATTTTCGGGACCTATCGCATCCGTGCACAGTTTGGCAACGACCGCCGAGTCTATTCCTCCGCTTAATCCCAGGACCGCACCGTATCCCGTACTTCCGACAACTTTGCGTATTCTGTCCTTCAGATCTTCCACATCGCTCTCTGTGATCTTCGGAAAGGGTGAATCCATGATCATTACTATGCGGCTGTTGACTAAATAGATGACGGTAAAACGTTATGGCTGACGTGAGTTTTTGCGCTGAAAAGATATGACCGCGGAACGGATAGGATAATTATTTAATGTGGAAGTAACGTGTGCCACCAAAGCCGAGATGGCCCAGCCCGGTAAGGCGCGAGCCTGGAAAGCTCGTGGCGGTCTCCGCCTCGGGAGTTCAAATCTCCCTCTCGGCGCTTTTTGATCCTATGCTGTCAAATTCGCGTTTCTAGATAAGTATAATAAAAAGGGTTACCCTTATGGAATCATTGCGAAAAGTGAATGTTATGATGGTCAATGCCGATATATTCGTTAAGGATGTACCCGGACAGCTTGTGGGTTCCCTTGAGCCCATATCGCTTGTGGACGGTAATATCGTTGGTGTAGTACACAATCGCGACAACATCGTGAACGGACGTATCGGGGTGAACATAACGTTCGAGGTCGATTCCGTTGAAGGTCTTGAAAGGCTTAAGAACATCTGGAAAAGCAAGGATGTGATGATCTCCAGGATATCATCCGTTATAGAGACGTTCCCGATGGATTATATGCTCATAGGGGACATCGGACCGGCACAGATCGAAAAACTTATAAAAAATGCTGAGAAGATAATAGAACTTGAATCCGTTGACATACGGTTCTCGTCAAACATATCCGAGAAGAAGAGAACGGTCATGATATCGGCGAAGGTCCGGGCTGAGGAGGATCTTTCCAGACTCAACGCGTTCATGACGTCCGCCTGCAGGAAGGAGGGAATAGTTTACATCAGAGGTGTCGGGCAATGAGGATCGTCATATCCGGATTCGGCACCGTCGGGCAGGGGTTCGCCGAAGTGCTCAGCTTAAGATCGGATCTTCTGAACGCCGGCGGCGGTGTGCGGATCGTTGCGGTATTCGATTCAAAAAGCTATGCTGTTGACGAAAACGGATTGGATCCTATAATGCTTATAGAAAGAAAAAATGCGACCGGGTCGGTCGGTACCGAAAAACTGAGTAGCGGCATTGAGGTCTTGGATTCCGTCGGATACGATGTGCTCGTTGAAGTAAGTCCTACAAACATCGAGAACGGCGGTGACGGTCTTAAGAACATAGAGCATGCGCTCAGGAACGGGAAAGACGTCATAACCGTGAACAAAGGTCCTCTTGCTCTGAAATTCAAAGAATTGAACAAGCTGGCAGAAAAGAATAATGCGATATTGAGATTCGAAGGGTCTGTCGGAGGCGCAATGCCTATAATCAACTTATGCAGCGAGAATCTCAAGGGCGAGAAGATAACATCGATAAGAGGAATATTCAACGGCACATGCAACTTCATACTCAGCCGCATGGACGGCGGTCTGCCGTTCGAGCAGGCACTGAAGGAAGCGCAGCAGTTGGGATATGCGGAGAGCGATCCGACCTATGACATCGAAGGTATAGACACCGCATGCAAGGTCGTAATACTTGCCAATTCGGTGTTCCGCCGGAACGTGAGATTCTCCGACGTCTCAATTACCGGGATAACATCCGTCAGCGAGGACGCCATAGCGCTTGCGGCGGATCAGAACATGGTCATACGGCTTATCGGAGAGGTTTCCGACACCGTTCTGGAAGTGTCTCCGAGACTGATACCGAAAGGTCATCCTCTGAGTATATCCGGCACACTGAACACCGCTAAGATCCTTACCGACCTGGCAGGCCCTATAACGATCTCCGGCAAAGGCGCGGGAAGAAAGGAAACGGCATCGGCGATACTGAGCGACCTCATCGCCATAATGGACCGCAGAAGGTGATCCGTTGCGCCGAGTGTTCATGTACGACACCACATTGCGCGATGGTGCGCAGACCGAGGGAATATCGTTTTCAACAGAAGATAAACTGGAGATACTCAAAAAACTGGATTCGTTCGGTATAGATTTTGTTGAAGGCGGATGGCCGTCATCCAATCCTAAGGACGACGAATTCTTCAGACGGGCGTCGAGTTTGAAATTAGGAACCAAATTGACGGCTTTCGGAAGTACTTGCAAACACGGCGCACCTGCTGAAAAAGACAAGAACATGAAGGCGCTTGCCGCGTGCTGCGCGGAATACATATGCATATTCGGAAAGACATGGGATTTCCATGTCACTGATGCGCTTAAGATCTCGCTTGACGACAATCTGAAAATAGTGGAAGATAGTGTCAAATATCTCATAAGCAAAGGAAAAAAGGTGATCTTCGACTGCGAGCACTTCTTTGACGGATATAAAGGCAATAAGGAATACGCCATGCGCGTCGTAAGAACGGCCGTCGGAGTAGGAGCGGAATGGATAGTGCTCTGCGACACCAACGGCGGTTCGCTTCCGTCGGAGGTTTCAAAAGCGACCGAGGACGTTGTCAATTCTTTTGATGTCGGAGTAGGCATACACTGCCACAACGATTCCGAACTGGCGGTCGCATGCTCACTTGCGGCCGTTGAGAGCGGCGCAAGGATGGTCCAGGGAACGGTCAACGGCATAGGCGAAAGATGCGGAAACGCAAACCTCTGCTCAATAATGCCGAACCTTTCCATGAAAATGGGTTACGACATCGGTTCAGTTGACCTCGCTAAACTAACGGCTGTCAGCGTGTTTGTCGGCGAGACCGCCAACATGCGTCCGCATCCCGGTCTGCCTTATGTGGGCGAGCGTGCATTCGCGCACAAAGGAGGGATGCACGTGAGCGCATTGTCCAGAGACACCAGGACGTATGAGCACATACCTCCGGAATCGGTGGGCAACAAACGCAGGATACTGATCTCCGACATGTCCGGGAGAGCGAGCATCTCATCGAAACTCAAAGAATTCGGGATATCCGATGAAGGGAAGGACAACAAGGAGATACTTGAACGCATAAAGGATCTGGAATCTAAAGGATATCAATTCGACGGTGCGGAAGCAAGCTTCGAACTGCTTGTGAAAAGGTTCAAAGGTAATGTGGTGCGGCCGTTCGATGTCGTCGGCTTCAGGATGTACATCGACGAAGTTGGAAAAAACGATATCGTGTCCGAGGCCAGCGTAAAGGTAATGGACAGACACGGGAACCTCGAGCACACGGCATCGGACGGCGACGGCCCGGTGAATGCGCTGGACTCCGCTTTGCGAAAAGCGTTGTCGCGTTTCTATCCGGTGCTCAATTCCGTCAGACTGACCGATTACAAGGTGAGAGTACTCGATGAAAGGGCGGCGACCGCGGCGACCGTTCGTGTATTGATAAGATCGACCGACGGCAATGACAGCTGGACCACCGTCGGCGTGTCGCAGAATGTCATTGAAGCGAGTTTACTGGCACTGGTGGACTCCATGGAATATGCGATACTCAGGCATGAATCCGAAAATGTGTGAGATATCCGCTCCGAGGTCAGGAGCGGGAGATGATTGTGAAAATAAAAGCATAGATGTGAATGAAAGGAGTGGAGGCAATGGGATTTGAACCCATATCAGCGGGTTTCCACCACGAGGGGAGCTACCCCTCATGAAATTAACGAGTCATCGCTCCAGTTAATCATCAACTGTCAGCAAACCCGTTTTCAATCATTCTCGATAACTGGAGCCCGCCAGTTTGCCAGGTTAGCCTATACCTCCTTGAGATTCATGATCACTGCTTGCGCATCTTCTGTGCTCTCTTTCTCCTTCTCATCTTCTTCTTGCGCCATTTCCAACGCTGATTACCGCGTTTTTTCCAGGCGCGTGAACTTCTCTTCATTGATATTCTCCTTTTTGAATGCGATACATTCCGTGGCGGGCCCGTCGGGAATTCCGGTTTCTTTTCGTCCTGAAACTTTCGAACCCGAGGCGTCTGGCTTAGAAGGCCAGCGCTATATCCTGGCTAAGCCACGGGCCCACTCTCACTCCCGATTGCGTCATTCGATTTAAAGCTTTACCATATGCATGTTTCGGGCCTTCCGGTGTGCGGACATCCTTCGGAAGATGCGCTGGCATTACCGGAACGCGACGCCCCATACAAACGGCCGATGCTTTCAAATCCGGATCACCAGTCAAGCTGTACGTTCGACGGAGACGTTATCTTGTACTGCAAGGAATACAATCTCCTGACGTATCTTATCGGGTCCTCTTTCAGCAGGACTGATTTACTGCTGCCTTTGTTCACCTTGTTGCTTGAATCATCCTTTTGGGAAGTCCAGCCGTTCTTTGTCTTTCTCATTACGATGTTCTTTTGTTTTCCGTTCGAAAGACGTATCTCTCTCCCTTCCGAGATCAGTTCCGAAAGTCTCTGCATGCAGCACCGATTAACGCGGTAGTATAGAAACATGTTGACGGCACCCGATCCGCATTATTTGCGTGAGCCGATCTTTGTCCGGAGGAAGCAGCGTCAGATGTCGAAGTGTGTCCGCAGCAGGTTGTATATCGAACCGTAATCCAATGTCGTCAGCACCGCTTCCGCGACGCATATTACGCCGAGCACGAAAAGTATCGGCCATGCGTTGAGTATCTTACCGAACACCTTCACTATCGATTCGAGCATGTGCATGAGCGAATACACTATCGCACCGCAGAACACCGCTATTCCTATTCGCCACAGTCCTTCC
This sequence comes from Candidatus Methanomicula labiotermitis, assembly GCA_009780575.1. Classification (GTDB taxonomy): domain Archaea; phylum Thermoplasmatota; class Thermoplasmata; order Methanomassiliicoccales; family Methanomethylophilaceae; genus Methanomicula; species Methanomicula labiotermitis. The sequence continues at coordinate 18,366 of WQZU01000015.1, read as the reverse complement.
GACATGAACGCGAGGTTCGTTCCTTCCAGTCCTCCGAGAAGCAGATACGCCACTCCCATTATCAGCAACGCGATGATCACCGCGAAATGGATCTCCTTGAACGGCCTTATGATCAAAGTGAACGCCGCTACGAACATTATTATCGACGTCGGAAGAGCCCACGTTCCGTATGTGCTGAACGCAATGACCGCCATTAAGATGCCGAAGAACGTGCTTATTATCATTGTCAGTCTGTACTTCGTCGATTCGTCGTCCTTAAGGTAAAGGTACGTCATGACCACGGCAAGCAGACCGCCTATCGCCAGCACCGCCTCCGGTATGTAATTCGACGTTAACGTATTCAGGATCCCATCAATTTCCATCAAATGAAGGAATGTTCCTCAAATATATTATACATATTGCAAGGAACATCATCGTATCCCGAGAACTTTTGCCATATTGTTCCCTAAAAGATTTTCTTTCATACGCTGCGTTCCCCAATCTCCTTCGTTTATAAGGCGTATGAACTGCATCGTGGAAAAACGAGTATCGTAAAGCGGAAAGTCGGTTCCGAAGACCACTCTCTCCGGATATCTTCCGGTGGTCTCTTTCAAACGGGACATCACCGCCTCGGGCTCCGATGGTAACCAGCCCTGTAATGCTGAACAATCCGTGTAAACATTGTCGCATCTGTCCATGACCTCGAACAGTTCATCGTGGAATTTTCCGCCGAGATGTGCGATGATTATCTTCATGTCCGGATGTTTTTCGGCCACATCCATCATGTTCACCGGGTGGCAGTACTTCTCGTCAAGAGGAGGTAACGCCATGCCTGCGTGCGTTACCACTATAAGACCGTGATCGTCCACGAGATCCCAGTATTTGGAATATTTCTCGTCGTCCGGATAGAATCCCGTCGCAGGATACATCTTGATCCCTTTGGGCTCGTATTTCTTCATGAGACGATCGATCATCTTCAACCCCTCGGCGCCTCTGTTCGGATCGACTCCGATGAACGGTTCAAGGCGGTCGTCGGATGAGCACGTGTCATAAAGCCAATCTATGTATTCCTCGTTGGACATCCTCCCTTCGTTGATCAGTTCGAAATCGGTTGCCAAGACTATCGCTTTATCTATCCTGTTGACGTCCAGGGTCTCTCTGACCTCCTCCATGGGAACACTGTAATCAAAAAAGGGAATTTCATGATCGAGATCGAAATCCATGAACCCGTCCAGTTGGTCCGCGTGCTCCAGCAGCGGCATCAGATAATTTTTAATGGCCAGGTCGGGAAGCATCTTACGGTTCCATATGTGGATGTGCGAATCGATTATCACTGAGACCGTATGTTCATCATCACTAATATCTTTATTTGATATACGTACATCAAAACAATCCGCCGTATGCCGCCGACAGTCTTCTGACGCCTTCCTTCATCTCTTCATCATCCGCCGTAGCGAAATTGAGGCGTATCGTGTTCCCGCCGCCGTTTATGTGGAATGGACGGCCCGGCATGATGACGAGTTTCTTATTCAGCGCGCTTTCGAAAAGTCTCATCGCATCCGCTCCTTCTTTCAGTTTCAGCCATATGAACATACCTCCGTTCGGAGTGTTCCATTCAAGTTCCGAAGGTAAATGATCGCCGAGCAGATCGAGCATCAGCATACATTTGCGCTTGTACTCCTTCCTCAGTTCTTTAAGATAAGCGTCAAGATCGGTCTGCTCTAGGAAACGGTTCATTATGTGCTGCGAGAACGTGTTCGCATGGAGTGATGACGATTCAATGCATTTCATCGTGATGTCCGTCATCTCGTCCGGAACGATCATCCATCCTATCCTCATGCCCGGAGATATTATCTTTGAAAATGATCCCGTCAGTATAACATTGTCGTTCATCGCTCTGACGGACGGTCCGATGCGTCCTTCGTATCCCAGTTCACCGTACGCGTCGTCCTCCACCATAACGCAATCCGAAGAGGACAGCAGTTCCGCCGTCTCCTTTCTCTTTTCAGCGGAATAACTTATACCGGACGGGTTCTGATGATTCGGTATGCTGTAATACAGTTTCGGATTACGCTTCAGTGCGGCTTCCAGATTATTCATGTTCGGCCCGTCGTCCTCCATCGGAACGCCGGTGAATTTCGGTCCGTACAGTGAAAAGGATTGGATCGCGCCTAAATAACATGGATCATCAACCGCCATATCATCGCCTCTGTCGATGAACATCTTTCCGATGAGGTCAAAACATTCCTGCGACCCGTTGACTATGAACACGTTCTCTTCGGAAACGCTGAAACCCGATCCCTTGCACCTTTCGGCGATCTTCTCCCTAAGCGGCAGAATGCCCTTTACCGTTCCGTATTGCAGAACGTCCTTTGCGCTTTCCGTGTCTTCGAGCACGCTTGCGGCCGCCTTCACTATCCCTTCCGTGTCAAAGAGACGTTTATCCGGAAGGCCGGTTGCGAAGGATATCATTCCCGGTTCCTTTGACACTGATATCAGCTTCATTATGAACGAATCGATCACGTCTTCCGTCCGTTCGGAGAACCTCATGGCGTATGTTAACGCAGAACGTAATAAAAATGTCTCTTCTTACACATACAGATCGACTTTCACTGAAAAATATCGTTTATTTGCAAAAAATATCGCAGAAGTGGACTGGGCGAGATTTGAAACCCCTTCGAATTGTCCAGTAAGTTATTATTCGTGTTCTTTACCGCGTCGCTAGGCGTGTTTTTCCTTGCTTCTTTTTTCATTTTTTTATCTCCTCAAAACGGTATTTTCTTTATCTCTTCCGACATGCGTTTTTGATCCGCGCCGATGTAATAAAGGGTTTCTTCGATGTTGGAGTGGTTGTAATAATTCTTGATCGTCACAATGTCCACTCCGGCAGTGTAATAAAGTTCACGTCCGAACGTCCGGCGTAGGTCATGGTTGGAGAAATGGATACGGCAATCCCGCGATACGGCGTGTGTGATCGCCTTGTCAAACCCGGTTGCACGTATCTCGTTGTACCGTCCGTATGTGTTCTTACGATGTCTGGCGATTATAAGCGGTTCGAATGCCTCCACTTTCCGTATATTATCATTAAATGCCTCCATCAGCGTGTCTCTTCTTTCGTCTAGATAGGCGAAAAAACTCTTCTCAAAATTGGGTGCAAACGGCATCCTGAACTTTTTATGTCCCTTGCCGTCGACGTTCATAAACTTATCATTTTCGCCGGTGAAGAAATCCGATAAGTTCGCTCGGATAACTTCGCACCTGCGGCGGCCCATCGTCAGCATTAGAGATATCGCGGTGTTCTGTTTTGTCGTCATCGGCCACGACATTATCTTTTTCGCCTGCTCGAGAGATAACCATCTTCTATTTGTCGTCGGGTCGTCCGGCCACTTTATCTTTGTTCTTGCCGGGGCCGAGTTGCCGAAATGGTCGGCGAGAGCTTGCATGACGTGATGATATCCTATGACTGTTTTCACTCTGAGTCCTTTGTTAAGATAATGCTCGACGAAGAAACGGATATCCTCGGACGTCCAATTGTAAGGCAGCGGGTTTCTTTCGTTGTCGAGCATTGTTTTAATAGTAATTTTCGCCCGGTCCTCGTATCCCTTTAGCGTTTTGCTGAGGAGTTGGTACTCATTCCTGCAGTAATTGATCCATGCGGTAACGCATGCTTCCGGAGTCTGTGGATGCTTTGCCATTCTTTCTTTCCTCGCAGTTTTGGTGTAGTTTGGTGCGGTCGCGTCTGAGTGCGACCGCACCTGCACCGGCGGTAATGTCAGGGAGTGTTGACCTCCGGTGCCTCCTTATCCGGCAGAAATACAGAATAACTTCAGGATGGACTGTACGAAGTCTGCCGGAGTGTGGAGAGGGAGTGCTGTGCAGTTCAACGTCTGCTCTTGTTCTTTATTCTGACCTTTGACCACTTGTCATGTTTTTTATTGTGGGCTTCTCCATCGGGGCCTATAGACAATAGGATGGAGTTGTGGCTACCTTCTATATGCCAATCGTGTATGTAGGCGGGCTTACCGTTTTCATTTGCTGTCTTTATTGCCGCATTGATCGCGCCACGTATGGTTTTGTAATCTTTGCTTCCTTTTAGCTCATCATTCGTTGAGACTGTGTATCTTTTTGGGTATTTGTCGTTCATATTTTTCTTCATCGATCTTTTATTTTGATTTCTTAGGGTTCTATCTACTTTAAGAAATTCTGGCCATCCGCTGAATCTCTGAGTAATTTCATAAACTCCCATGCCGTCACTTCCTTTGCGCGGCGGCCGACGAGCTTTTTATCCGCACGTACAATCGTTCCGTCGGCCAACATTGCATATTGCATCAGCGGGCCTCCTTTATCTTAGACATAAGTTTTTTGTCTAACTCTTTGGATCTTGTATCTAACACTTTAAGGAGTGAGACAGACGAGTATGGGTACTCTGAGCATATTTCTTTGAAGGCTCTTTTGGCTGAGCCTTTATAGTTGGACGTCATGATTGTCCTTCCATCTTTTGATACGAGAAAATAACTCATGCGTTTTCCTCCTTACATTTTGTGATTCTATCACGGATTGCTTGCTTGACGAAGTCAGATTTATTGTTAGCGAAACCTTCCTTTAAACAAAATTCAATTCCTTCTATATCTTTTGTCGGGAGTCTAACTGATAAGGTCATTTTGTATCTCCTATGTAGTACATTTTCTTATGAGTATTTATTTGTATCGCATATGAGATACATATGTAGTACACATAATTATCATGTTAATTTTTGTATTTCGTTTGTGTCTCGAAGAGCAACCCCTAGGCCAACATCATTCAGATTGCCCGATGGAATAATCAGAGGAATTGATGCAGATATAGATGAGGCCGGGGAGCATAAAACGCGGACTGAGTTCATACTCGATGCCGTTAGGCATTACATTAATCACAGGAAGGAACAGCGCAATATTGAGTGGACGCGAAAAAATTCTGAAATTGTGAAAAATAAATCTGTCGAAATATCGGCAGATATACCGAAAGACCAGTTTATAGGAGGTATTAGATGAATGAAAATATAGAAAGTATAGAAGATATGAAAGAAGTTGATTATAGGATGAGGTATTTTCCCGTTCAGGCATTGGTTACATGGAAAAAAGAAGGCAGGTGGAAAAGTGAAGTAATATTTTCTGATTTTATAGGGGCGAGTTTGCCTCATGCAGCTATTGTTATTAATGAATTTGGAGCACCGCAGATAATAAGTGTTCATGAATTACCTGATGATCAGGAAGTTACATTCATTCCAGTGCAAACCGGATTGTATGCAACTGTGAATGATTATGGGCCAGATGAAAGATATATTACTGGATATTTTACTAAGGATTTTATGCCTGAAAATTGTAGAAATGGAGAGATGGGCGGCAGGGCTTTGAAGTATTATACTTCAGACATGCTCAAAGGAAAAGAGGGAGTCAAATTTTGCTACGAATGCGATACTCAGTATGAAATCCTTCAGCCTAATTTCTGCGTTAAATGTGGATCTGCCAACGCCGTGCAGAGAAAATTAAAACCTATTTTATGAAGGTGAATTGATAATATGCTAGATGTTCGTCTTTTACTACCGATTGCGATTGTCCTTATTGTTGCCGGTTCGCTTGGATTTAATTACGGATATATTCCACAGGTAGCGGCGTTTTGGTTTATCGTCTCGGGTCTGATATTGATATTCATCCGCAACCGGATCTTTTCAATAAGCACCACGGATAAAAGGAATATAAGGATTTTTTCAATCATCGCGTTAATTACGGTTGTTGTCCTGGTCTTTGTGCTTACGCCCAACTATGTGAAAGAACTCTGGGATCAGATAGTTCAGGGTTTATCTTATTGATCGGTGTCATGCTTTTTCATCTTCTTTATGGACAAGAGGGCAGACAGGATAAACAGAATCTGGAATGATGCGACTATCAAGAATAATATCTTATGTCCGATCTCGTAACCTTCTGTATTGAAATCGAAAAATGTCATTAAGGCCAGAGGGGATAACATGGCCGCTACCATTATACTCAGTGCGGCATTCTGTTTCTCGGAGATTTCCGGCCCTCTGAGTGCCGAAATCGTTCTATCTTTGATGCTCATGATACAGTATTGCTGTTCATGGCAATACTCTTTTCGCTTTCTGAAATCAATCCCTGCGTTTGTTTGGGCGTTGCACCTGAAGTCTGACCTGTACTTAAAGTACCTGAGTTGCACCATTTGTGCTGCGTGTTTTTTCATTTTGTCGTTTTTTGTCGTTTCTGCCCGAAGAAACGAAGCGTCCATTATCGTCTCTTCTTGGCAGATGTTTTTTTGTTTTTCTTTAAATAAGGTTTGCTCTCCTTTTTCGCAGAGTTGATTTTCTGATTCTTTTTTTGTTTTACCGGAAGCTTCTCTATTATGCGGAATCCACGCGCATAAATGCTCTTCTTTCCTTTCTCGTTGTCGGGGTAGAACCAGTTTCCTTTGATCATTCCTTGTGCTTTAACATAATCTGCTTTTGGATAATTGCGAGTTCCCGACCATACGAGATACTCAGCGATAGCTCTCTCCTCTTCGGGCTTGACAATTGCTTCCTTCGGCTGAGGCTTTGGTCGTTCGTACGTCCTCATGTCTAACTTTTCCGCTGCGGTTGTATCTACAGAATAGAAATCGGTCCTGTTGTAATGCTTTGACGTATGGTGCCAAGATGTTCTTACTAAGAGCTTATCTTTCATGTCTGCAACCGTCATTTTACTCAATGATTCGATTTTCCTCTTTGATAATCCTTCTTCTTCGAGTTGTGAGAGTATTTCGGCCTTTGTCCATTTGCTTAAAGGTTTCTCTCCATCCTCATATGCTTCAATCGCCCTGTTGCTCATGCTGTATCCTTTGTAGCCTGCCATTGTAATCACTTCGTTCTTATCGGATGTTTTGGATCGTGTGCTCTTTTCTTTCTGTTTTTGAGTTCGTAAACCATGCGTTGCGTTTGATTTTCATTGAGATTTTGTTGATCTTTTCGATGTTGCTCTTTGGGGTTGCTATTTTACTGAGGTCTTTGTTGATCTTCGTTATCTTTTTCTCTAAGTCTTTTATTCGATGCGTGTTATGTGTTGCATTCTTAGATTGAGTTTGTTTCTTCTTCATTTCTATCTTCCTCTGATTGTGCGGCCTTTTATGTATGAGATGCCGTCGGACTCCCCCTCTTCGTTTTTTAGTGTGAAATCGTCGCGCAATATTGCCTAACATCGCCCTAACACCCCTCTAACATGTTAGGCAAGTCCTAATTACGCGCGCACATGCGCCCGCGCCTATACTCCATGTTTTTTGTTTTTTTATGCAGACGCCAAACGGCGTGTGATCTCCTCCTTTACTTCACTGATGTTCTGAGATACCCGACTTCTTGAGACTCCATACTTTCCGGATATCTTCGTTTGGTCTATACTGTCTTCATGATACAGCTTATGCATCTCTGCTTTGATCGTCCATTTGTCCTCGCAGAGCATTTCATCTATAATGTCGGCTTGTGTCTTTTTCTTGGTGTAATCGTATTTTGCGTGGTCCAAGAATGGAGGCCACTCATCCCATTTTTCTATGAAGTCTCCGAATATCCAACCTACTCCTTGCGGAATGGGTTGGCTTGTAATTCTCACTATGGAATTGCTTTTAAATGAATTGTCTCCTGCTTCTATTTGATTCAATTTGTCTCCAAGACATTCATAAGCTATATTGCCTACTCTACTCTCAATGGCCTTTATGTCATTGGTGTCAGCCATAGGACCTAACGCGAAAAGAAGCTGCGGATTTCTGAAATTGGGGTGGACGGATGTCCACCTCTGATAGTTGAATATTATCATTATGCGCCCGGTTTCTGATTTTGATACTTCTTTTGCGATATGGCGTATCCTGAACCACCTTTTAGCCATTATACGCTGTGCTTTCGTGGTTCCTTCCTTTGAGTCGTGATGCTCGGCGGCATCGTCTATCACTATGAAATATATGCTATGCTCATCGAATTGGTCTATCGCTACATTTAGATGGTTAGTGAAGATTATCTTAACGCGATCTCCGAATACTTCGTAAGCCTTGAAAGCGAGATACTTGCAAAAGTATGTTTTTCCGACTCCCTGAAGGCCCATGGCCGTCATTGTGAAGAGTTGAAAATCGTTCTCTATCTCTTTCCCTATCATCATACGGATTACTCGGTCCGTTAGATCTGAGACTTCATTCTTTATGTCGAAAATGTCTCCGATGCGCCGCTTTTTCGGTCTGTAATCTGTGATGCGATAGCCTCTTGACATCATTCAACTCTCCCGATTTTTGAATTGTTTAGCGCACGGGCAATGTTATCAAATGTCTTACGGCCTTCAAGCCCTAACTCTTGTAATCCCAAGATCATATTAAGATTGAGATTATCTTCTTGTCCTTCCTCTATTTTTTCGATTATGGAGTCGATTTCATCTTTGAAATTTGCGGCGATCAATCTGTTACATATCGTTTGTATCTCGTGCTGTGCGTCAGGGTTGCTCATTTTGATCTTGTACATGACATCTTCTACGTCTCCATCGACAAAAAGGAGCCATAAGTGAGTATTTCCGAATCTGTAATATGCTGTCGTATCATCAACCATTTCTGCAAATCCGCCTCCTTCTTCAAAATCTTGTATAAACTGCGGAATCTGATTTTTGAGTTCCTTTGCCTTTGCGATCATTTCCGACAGTACTTCATCTTCGATTGTGAATCTAGCATATCTAGGGCCTAATATGGTCGCTCTTTTTAATTCTCCGGGCATATTTCCAGGAGAGTTTGTTTTACTGCTCATTATTATCCTCTCCTTCATCTGAATCTGATTTTTTGTTCAAATCTTCATAAAAAATATCTGGATGTTTTTCTCTTAGATCTTTAATGTCTTTCATGTATACACTCAGTGGTTTCTTTTCAACAGTAGAATTTTTAACAAGATTAAGCGCAGTGTTCATTATTTCATTTTGAACTTCATTCTTGAGAAAAATATTATCTGCTGATATTTCTGTGACTGCTTTGGACGCGCGGGCGTAAGATTCTTCACGCAACATTCTTTCCAAGGGAGAGGCGAGTAGTGTATTCGGTACTCGAATATATGTTGAATGTTTTTTTACTTTGAATCTTCCAATTTTTATTATTTTTGGCGGCAATTCCATATATTTGTCTAGATACATTATTTCGTCTCCAACCCTTGGCATCCATGGGTGTCCTGCATAATGAAGTCGTCCGTTTGGAGCAAGTGGCACGTTTGTATCTACATAATGATGTATTTTGAAGAATATTTTGAAGAAAAGTGCTTTATTGCATTGCTTCTGAATGCACCATTTTCCTTCGTATATATACGGAACTATCCACTTCGGGAATACTCCCGGAGTGATTTCTTTGAGATTAACCGGTCCTATCGTCAACCACTTTTTATTTGACGTGAGGCAATATCCCAAGAAATATCCGAATATCCACGGAAGCACCCACAGCAGCAGGTCGTTTATAAAAATGGATGCAATCAGAGGAGCTACTGTTATTGATATTGTGATGAATTCTAAAGGGATAATGAAGTCTGTTATTTTTTGTATAGTCTTCCCCAAGAAAGACGATACTGTGACTATCAGAATGCATATTCCTATTATCAGAATGGTATCCATCAGACCACCGCCGATACTAAACTTATCATGGCCACAGATACGCCGCCGACCACTGCGCGCTCGTAATTATTCTTCCTCATCCCTATGCCTCCGTAGAGGAAGGACAGGGCATACAATACCACCAGCGTGTTGAGAACGAACCCTCTGAGCGTGTGCGCACTCGGATCAATAGGGGTTATCAGTGACAGCGACATCCATCCCAGAAGCATGGTAGCACTTGTTATAACGAGAAACACGTATACGCCCTGTAGCTTTCCGGTCTTGATGCTTATCATGACGAGTGTGTACGTGATTACCGGGATCGCCATTAGGATCATATCAAAGGCGTTCATCTCGACCCTCCCATCCACCACGGAAGCAGATTACGGAACCATGTTAGAATGTCTGACCAATAATACATCAGTAATCCTACTCCTGTCACTGCAAGACCTATCAGCATTATTGGTGTGTTGCGTGTGAATATCCCTGCTGCCAGCAGTATTATTCCTATTATGATTATGAACTCGGCCGTCTGATTAACTACTACATTGATTACCGGCGGTAACGGCGGAGTAGGATGCGTCCCTGGATCGACCGTGTATCTTTTGATCTCTTCGAGTCTGAGCGTTATCTCGTCTATCAGTATGCCGTGTGTTCCGATCTGTATAACATCGATCGTCCATCCCGTTTGGATGAACACGGTCTCATACATCTGAGTAGATGTTGGTCCGCTCCAACCATCGATATCTCCTGTTCCCCATATCTGAATGAAACCTCCGCCTTGCCACTCTGTGGTATTACCTGTAGAGAATGTCTGCTCCCTCAGAATTGAGAATGGAGTGAATACGACGTCCTCATACATCAGAACGTTATCGCTGTAGATGTTACCGCGAATGTACAGGCCGAGCGAGTCGGCATTGAAGAGAATGTTAATCCCGTCATGCAGATCGTTGCCGTATTGCCCGTATATAGCGGCGATCTGCATCATCTGCTGTAATGCGAACATTGCCGCTTGCTGTGTATTGAAGTGAACTCCGGGAATGTGTGTTATCATTGAAGATGGCGCTAGGAATGCGTTTGATTCCTGTATTATGTCGAATATTGACCACATTACCTCTCCGGATCGTGCGGCGGCGGCCACCGATAGGTTGACATTTTCTATCATGCTGTGCCACTTCTCTATCAGCATCGGGTCTTGCTTTGGGATGAAGTTATCAGGTTGCGGGGTCGGCGGTTTGCTTCCCACAAGGTTTGTAACGGAAACGGCATCGTTTCCGAATCGGTTAACGTATCCTATTTCTATTGTCAGCTCTTCTGTTGCGGCCGGCGCAGCGTTCGCACTGTTTACTATCGTCGTGTTGCCATCCCATGTGAACCAACGGATTATGTCTGACATATGAACGAGTGTACCTTGCACATTCGCGGCATTGGGATCGGCAGCCATGGATAATGGGCCGGCGAATGTTGCGCCCGGAGTCTCTATGCGATAAAGACCGGATTCCATGGGCCTCGCTGTGTTATTGTAATTGATCGCTGATAGGTCATTTGCTCCCGGAACCAACGTTATTGTCAGGCCAACTGTAGTATTGCTTCCCGTCCATACATCCCTTAGTGTGATGTTGGATGATGTCAGATTGTATATTGTACCTGATGTGCTCTGATGGAATGTACCTCCTGCCGTGTAAGTAGATGCATCTATGTACACTGTCTGATGCAATGAAGCATCAGAAACCAGTGTTGCGAAGTCGAGTACAGAGTTGCGGAGTTCTGCGGTTCCGGTATCCCATGTCAATTGTGTACTGACGTTTTGTAAGTAATTTCCGTGAGCCGTAACATCGTTGAATGTGTTAATTACCGCTATCATATTGTGCGTGAATATGTTGTCAAGCGCAGCCTGCCAGCTGTACATCATGCTCTGTGCGTTCAATCTTAGATTGCTTCCGTCGACGGCCATGTTCGGGTTGTATGTGTGGCCCGGCGCCCATTGCTCCGCAACGGCCAATTCAACGTTTCTGTTCCAATGCTGCTGAGTGAAATTCCACATTGAGGCAGTCATCGGAAGGATCGATGCCGCTATAGATACCGCTCCGTCTCCGTACCATGTCAACTTTTCGGCTTCGAGCTGCCGTAGGACGGCGTTAACTTCTTCCTGATCTCCTCCGCTTTCCGGTCCGTTTAATGATCCGAGTAGATATCCTAATATGAATCCGGTTCCGAATGCTGCTATTAATGGTGCGGCCATAGCTAACCATGGTGCGCCTAATATCTCTTCTTCCTCCTGCTGTTCAGGAGGTTCCTGTAATGCCATTGATATTCCTGCCAGCACCATTACCGAAGCTATCAGTATCGATGCAGTGGCGGCCTTTTTCTCTTTTTTATTCATATAACGCCTCCAATGAATGCTGTGAACAGCGTAAGAATTCCCAATACGAATGCTGTGGTATATCTTCCCGAAAGACACGCTATTAGCGTGAAAATTCCTAAAAGTATGACCGCTATGACCGCCAGCGGCGATTCTGACACACTTTCGGCATTGGGTCCGGTATTCCCGGTTCCGGTTATTGATATGGTCTGTGATGTCGACGCACTGACTCCTGCCAGCGCGGCGGTAACTGTGATCGTGTGTTGGCCGTCGAATGTATATGTGTGGTGCATCCATCCTTCGGAATCCGGGTTGAACGGAGCGAAGTTTCCTGTAACGGTCCATCGGACCATTATAATGATCCCATCATCCTGTGTGCCGTTGAATTTTATTCGTATTTCGGAGTTTGTTATCGGCTCAATAAGGAAAGACGAGTGGACCACTCCTTCTATTGTTACGGTCCTAGAGATGGAAACCGGAACCTCAAAACGAAGCGCTGTGACCGTTATAGTAAACGTTCCGTTCTCGGTATATGTCCAATAATACCATGTGTTCGGCAGTATGACTCCGTGGCTTCCTCCTACCGCCCATTGGACAGTAAGCGTGGTTCCTCCGTCCCACGATCCCGTGTACATTATCCTTACCTCAGAATTACTTATCCTCTGCAGAATGAAGTTGGGTTCAAGGAAATCTCCGTCGGCATTCCTTAGCGTTATGGTGCCTGTCTTGTCGAGGATTCCATTGGAATATACGGATATGGTAATCTCGGTTCCTACCAGACCTCCGTCGTAGAATGTTCCTGTGATCCGTACAAAATTATTGCTTCCGGCGGGTATGAACTCCCAGGATAACCAGTCTGGGGATACTACTTTTACTTGAATGGCGTTTGTGGCGGCTACCGCCACCAATGCAATGTATTCAACCGTCCTTAGCGCTACATCTGGCATGTTGGGCACAAGATTGTTTGCAATAGTTGAAGCGGTTGCTTCGTCTCCGAAGCTGTTAATGAGCGTTACGGTGACCGTAAAAACGTCTCCCCATCCGTACGTGTAATTTCTCGTCGTGCTCTGATTCTGCTCTACCCTCCCATCGCCGAAATTCCATAGTATCGTGGCGAAATTCGAAGGATTCTGAAGAATGAAATCGAAGTTACCGTTCCCGTTGGATAAGACGGTTATTCCGTCAATGGATGGAATGCCGGGAACGATTGCATCAGAAACGTACAATCTGAGGATGTGCGTTCCGCTGACTCCGGTCGGCCCTATCAATCTCAGAATGAACTCATATTGTCCGGCCTCTGTGAAGTTAAAACTTATTACGCGGAGTGTCGGACTTATGCCTACGAGCGCTGGGTTTATGATCGCAGTTACTCCGCTCTCGGTTCTTGTTGCCTGGATCAGCCCTATTGTGTCATTTGGGTTGAGTGTGCTTATCGTGTATGACCACGGAGACAGATTATGAGGCCTCAGATCTTCCCAATATACAGGCGGAATTTCTATGAACAGCCTGAAGGTTGATGAAGCGAGTCCTGCCTGACTTGCCGTTACGCGCAGTTCGTGCGTTCCGGACGGGAGATTCAGTTGGTTTATCGAGATTATGTTTCCGGATATCGTTACCGGTTGCGTTATGTTGGTGTTGGCCCAGTTATGAGTCAATGTTGCATTAGATGGAAAGACACTTAATGTGTAGGTCAGTGAGTCCATGAATGATACACGTACCGTGTCAAATGCAGGGTTGAAGTATGCGGAGGTTTGGACATATCTTCCCCACAGGATCAGATCTGTATTGACGCTGATGGTTTGACCTGCTATCCCGATCTGAGTTCCGCCGGTATGTGCGTTGAACCACCTTGCTTCATAATTCGCTAAAGGAGCGAAAAGCAGTAGCTGGACGGTTCCGTATGATTTTACTATCTGCTGACCTCCGGCAGGGAAGTTGAAAGTGACGTTAAAAAAAACATCGACTGAGAAATTCAACGACGAAAATGTGCCGGGGAAATTAACGTTGAATACGCCGAGTGTTACCGTTACTTCCAAAGTTCCGAGTCCTCCGCCAATATTCCTTACGTTTTCATTTCCGAATGCGTTAGCGAACGCTATGAAGAAGTGAGAATTATCCATGCTGAACTGATTGTTGTGCACCCTTAGTATGTCTCCCGGTTTAAGTTCGAGCTGGCGCGGCATGTTGAGTAGGTTATAAGAGTAGAATTGTGAGCCTAGTGGCTCGTATTCATCATCTGCGTTGCCGTCATGTCCTGATGCGATGACTGCCGCAAAGGCGGCGCATAGCATCATCGAAGCGGCGAATGCGCCCAGAAACTTCTTCTTTTTATTTTTCATTTGAATACCTCGAAAAATCCCAAGAAGAAGATCCCTATCGCGGCAGCTACCAGTATGCCGGCTATATGTGGATTCTTAGACAGGATCGAAGCGACAACTGCGGCCATCAGTAATATTGCCACTACAATATTGATTATGAGCATTACAATTGAAGCCGTATCAGGTTCATTATCTGGTTCCGTTATTGTGGTTATTATCGGAGTCCATATGCCTAATATTGCGTCTAAACCGCCTTTGCCTGGAGTATTGTACCAATCTCCGGTACCGAATGACGCAGAATTAGCGTATCCAACAAGAATGATATTTCCATTGACAGTTGATGTTGCTCCTCTCGATAAACTGTTACCTTCGCTGTTTATACCGCCGCTCCATACCAACTTTCCGGAATAATCAAAACTTGCAATGATCGCGTCTATGTCCCCTATCAAATTCAATATGCTGTTAGAGTGGTTTGTGTCTGAGCGATATCCTACGGCAACGAACGTTCCGTTTGGTGATTCGGTTACAGATCTGAATATGAAGAAATCTTCTTCTCCGAAGTTGGTCTTCCATATGACATCGCCCAATGGACAGAACTTTACAATTATTGCGTCTCGGTCTCCGTTTTCTTCTATGCCTGTCCAGTCTCCGGTGCCGAATGATTGGTAATAAGAGTATCCGACCGCAACCAGTCTATTGTCGTGTGTTACTGTGATGCCCATAAACCAATCAAGGCCTTCTCCTCCGAAGTTGGTCTCCCATATGACATCGCCCAATGGACAGAACTTTACAATTATTGCGTCGCGGTCTCCGTTTCCTTCTACGCCAGTCCAGTCTCCGGTACCGAACGATTTATAATCTGATGATCCGACCGCTATAATGTTGCCATCATTATCTATTATTAAGTCTGAGAATGAGTTACTTCCAGTTCCGCCGAAATTATTCATCCATTCGATACTTCCGTGCTGATCGAATTTAACGATTATTGCATCTCTTGTACCTTTGGGAGTAACCCCGGCCCAATCTCCGATTCCGGGATCGGTCATATCAGAGAATCCTACAGCTATGAACCCTCCATCCGGCGCGGAAGCAACGGCAGCGAAATTATTCATTCCCGCTCCTCCAAAGTTGTTTCTCCATTCCAGATCTCCGTGTTTGTCGAATTTGACTATTATTGCATCACTTAGGTTGCTTTTCTGCGTCATTCCGGTCCAATCGCCTGTTCCGATTGAATTGCTGTATGAGTCTCCTACAGCTACGAACCCTCCATCTGCAGCTAATGTGACTCCGAAGAATCTATCATTACCGTTTCCTCCGAAGTTGTTTACCCATTCTACCTTTCCGTCTTCATCGAATTTGGCTATTGCGGCATTAAAGGATCCCATAGGTGTCAGTCCTATCCAGTCTCCCGGAGACCAATTTAAACCGGTTGAGAAAATTCCAACCGATACGAATCCTCCATCTGGCGTGGCCTCTACGGCATAGAATCTATCATTTCCGCTTCCTCCGAAATTGGAGAGCAGTATATTTTCATATACCACGACCGTGTGTGTGGCCCCTATTGTAGAATTGTCTGATTGAGCGTCATTGTCATTTGTGATGCCGAATAAGGCGAATGCGCCCGCAGATACCAACAGAACAGCAGTAAATGCCGTCACTGCTTTAACGCGGCCGATCATCAAAACCACCCATTGATTCCTATGATTTGCGATATTACAATCGCGGCAACTATCGATGCCGCCGCAAATAACACTCCTGCTGGCATGGATCTTCCGGAAATGAACGCAGCTCCTATCAACGCCAAAGACAATAGCAATGCCATCAGAGCTATCATTACGAATATGAACAGAGCTGACTCTTCATCATCTTCTATATTGCTTGCTATGGCCTCCCATCCAGCGTATATTATGATGTCTGAGGTTATCGGCTCGTAGAAGTCGAAGTGCTCTGTGCGCTCCGGGTCCGTGAACCATCCGATGAAGTGGTATCCTTCTCTTTCCGGCGTAAACTTCGTGAGATGATCTCCGTCGTATACTGTGATCGGAATAATATTGTAGGCATCGATCGCGAATATTACGAGATGCTTCTGTCTATCGATGATTTCATGATCGATTGTCCATATAGCTGTAAGAGTCATATTCGACACTATTGGCGCTGCTGTGTTGAAGTTGGATATTGTAACAACGGAATGTTGTGCAGAAACGGTAAACCATCCTGCGAAGTTATATCCTTCATACACTGGATCTGAAGGCAGGGCCAATAGTCCGCCTCTCGGAACGGATATCGGATCAACCGGCGACCCTCCTTCGGGTGAGAATGAAACGATGTATCTTATTTGGAAAGATGACTCCATGTCCTGCATTTGGAGTGTCGGAAGTCCGCTGTTTACTGCCGAGTCAATGGTCCAAATCCCAGTGAAATCCCATCCTGTCGAGAAGGCAAGCGCGGAAGTTGTGTTTCCCGTATAAAATACTGAATTCCCGGAGATTGCATCGGATAATGAGGGCATCATATCCGACATTGGTTTGGCTCCTGAATACTGCGTGTCACTCCTTTCCGGATTTGTGCTTACGCCGTCTATGACCGGATTTCCTACGCGGGTTATTCTATCGGGGGCGTTTGTGGCATTGGTGTTGAATAGAATATCTGCGGCGAAATATGAGTTAATGATCGCGGTGTTTGTCGCAGATCCTGTGATTCCGCCTCCTCCTCCTGTAACGGAGCCGGCGTTGTATGTGTTTATTATTCTTGTATCTTCGGCTACGGCAGCGATTCCGGCTGCGTTA
Organism: Candidatus Methanomicula labiotermitis; assembly: GCA_009780575.1. Lineage (GTDB taxonomy): Archaea > Thermoplasmatota > Thermoplasmata > Methanomassiliicoccales > Methanomethylophilaceae > Methanomicula > Methanomicula labiotermitis. The sequence continues at coordinate 1,304 of WQZU01000015.1, read as the reverse complement.
GTGGAGTTGGATGTTACCGACACGGATCCGATGTTGAAGCAGTTGACGATCTGTATGCTTGTGCTTACTCCGACGATTCCGCCGGAGGCAATGGTGCCTCCGATTATCGATCCTGCGTTGTAGCACGACTGAATTATAACATTTGCATGTTGTGAAGTTGCAACTCCAACTATCCCACCTATTCCTTGTGTTGTGCCGATACCCGCTGCTATAGCTCCCGTGTTGACGCTGTTCGATATATGTATCTGTCCGGCGTTAATGTATCCAATTATTCCTCCCGTAGGGCTATTGGTTGCACCGGTAATGTTGCCGTGGTTGTATGTTGAATTTATTATTCCGTGGGTTCCCAGAGAAGTTGAGCCTATTATTCCTCCTGCAGAGAAGTTGGTCGCAGATGTTACACTACCGCCGTTGGATGTATATGTTATGGTGATGTGCGTGTTTGCTTGCGTCATACCTATTATGCCGCCTGCATTGCGTACCGACTGAATGCTTCCGCTGAATGAGCCGTTTTCTATTACGATAGATCCTGATGCCTCGCCTATAAGCCCTCCTGCTTGCGGCCATCCGGAGCCTGTTGTAATGATCGTTCCGGTGACGTTAACGTTACGTAAGTTGGAATCAATGGCCTGAGAAGCTATTCCGCCGGCAGAGCTGTTCGTTCCTGCTAAGCTTACATTTACTGTCAGATCTGAGATCGTCGCTCCGTTTATTACTCCGAAAAGTCCGCTTATTCCGGAGGTAGTGGTAATGGCGGATATCATAAAGCCCTGTCCATCTAATACTCCCGTGAAAGGATTAGATGGGATTCCAATTGGTGTCCATGTGCCCGTAAGTGTGAGGTTCTGCGTTAGGTAGTAGTAAGCATTCATGGGCCACGCGCCTGTGGTGGCACCCGAGGACCCGATCATTGCTAGATCGGCGGCGGATGAGATAGGTATTGCGTCATATGTGATACCAGATGCTCCTATCGATCCGAGCGGGTAAGAGAAGTCGCTATCCGTGTCGCTGTCAGCGATCAGCGGCACGAATACGGCCGCCGTGAGAATTACGGCGGCGAATGCGGCGAAAAAAGCTTTTTTAGACGATGATTTGGATTTCATCGCCTGTTCTTCCTTCTGGTTCGAGTGATTCTGTCAAGATTCTTTGTCTTTATTCCTGATTGATGGAGATTATGGCTTTGGTCACGTTGTCGAATTCAGTTGACATTTTGTCTATGGGGAAATAACATCAGTTCACGCATGCTCCAGACATGGTCCGTCAGCCCGATCGCCATCGCCGGTGTCACGTGTTTGTACGTCCCG
>WQZU01000014.1 GCA_009780575.1 Candidatus Methanomicula labiotermitis | reverse complement strand
CGTATGCTATGCAAATGACGCATCAACAAACTCGGGAATATCAAAACAAGACCGAATTACCCCTCGCTGATCGCTTATTCTTTGGAAAAACTCATATTTTTCTCAAGGGTGTCGAAGATAGGAACACAGTTCCGGTATAACAAACTGTTAAATAATATGACGGAATGCTCCTTGATTACAAGCTTTAAACTATCCATGGGTCTGTAGCTCAGCTAGGTAGAGCATCTGGCTTTTAACCAGGTGGTCAAGGGTTCGAATCCCTTCAGACCCGCTGATGGTCTCATGAGCGATCGAAAGGGCAGATCAAGTATGAGTAACGGAAAGAAAATTAAGGCATCTTTCTTGCAGACGGGTTCTCCGCTGGCCGACAGCGGGCAAATTGATAGGTGAAACACTTGGCAACAGACAATATCTCGTTCAACGTTCTTAAGCACGACCTTGTACCGGAACACCATCTTCTCAACGATGAGGAGGCGAAAACGATTCTTACAAAGCTTAAAGTCACTTGCGACCAGCTCCCAAAGATCAGGAAGAGCGACCCGGGTATAAGGGTACTGGAGAACATATACGGCCCGGTAGAGGAAGGGCGCATCGTAAAAATAGTCAGAAAAAGCGAGACGGCGGAGGAATTCGTCGTCTACAGGCTCGTAACAAGGGGATGAATCTTTGAGGGATCTCGTAAAATTATATTTCGATGAGCGCAGTATAGTGAACCATCACGTTTCTTCGTTCGATGATTTTCTTGCGACGGCGGACAATCCGAACAGCAGAATGCAGAGGATCGTCGACAATCTTCGCGTTCCCACGGACGACGCGGAACGCGGCATCATCCGTCTGGACCCGGAAAGAACGAACGGACGCAACATTGAGATAAGGATCGGAAGAAGGAGGGACGAGAGCGGAGAGATCGATCCTCTTTCAAGGGCAACGATACGCGTGGACGAACCTAAGATAATGGAAGCGAACGGTTACCGCCACGAACTGTCGCCTATGGAGGCGAGACTCAGGAACCTGAACTATCTGGCGCCGGTACATCTGGACTTCACCGTCTTTGAGGACGGAGTGGAGAAGGACACCGAGAAGGTGCACGTCGGCGATCTTCCGATGATGATCAAATCGAAGGGATGCAACCTTAGCAAAAGAATGATAGAGATACGCGCGGAGCGCGAAGTGTCCGAAGAGGAATACGCAAACATGCTCATCGATCAGAAAGAGGATCCCCGCGACCCGGGAGGATACTTCATAATCGGCGGAACGGAGAGGACGCTGATCACACTGGAAGACCTGGCGCCGAACAGGGTCATGGTCGAATACAATGAGAAGTACGGTACGCGTCTCGAGTCGGCAAAGGTCTTCTCGCAGAAGGAGGGATACCGTGCGCTCACTCTCGTTGAGAAGAAGAAGGACGGAATGCTGATGGTAACCGTTCCCGTTGCCTCCACCGCCATACCGCTGGTGGCGCTGATGAAAGCGCTCGGCATGGAGAGCGATGAAGAAATTTACGAGACAATAGTGTCAAGGGACGAGATGGCAAACATCGTCTATGCGAACATTGAGAACAGTTTCGATAAGAAGACGTATGCTCCGAACGGCTACCACACGCATGAGGACGCCATCCTTTTCCTGGAAAGGAACTTCGCCGCCGGTCAGGCAAAGGAATACAGAACGAAGAAAGTTGAATCCATACTTGACAGGTCGCTGCTGCCGCACCTCGGTGACACAGAAGCAGACCGTATGAAGAAGGCAATATTCCTCGGACGTATAGCGCACTCCGTTCTCGAACTGTCGCTTGACAAAAGAAAAGAGGACGACAAGGACCACTACGCCAACAAGAGGCTGAAGCTGTCCGGCGATCTGATGGAAGATCTTTTCAGAACGAGTTTCAACAGTTTGATGAAAGATCTGAAATATCAGCTTGAAAGGAACTGGGGCAGAAAGAAGGATGAGATGAAGATATCGTCGTCCATACGCCCGGATCTGCTGACGCACAAGCTGTTGCATTCACTGGCGACCGGCAACTGGGTCGGAGGGCGCGCAGGCGTATCGCAGTTGCTGGACCGTACGAGCAACATGTCCGCGATGTCGCATCTGAGAAGAGTGACGTCGTCGCTTACCAGAAGCCAGCCGCATTTCGAGGCTCGTGATCTTCATCCGACGCAGTGGGGAAGATTGTGTCCGTCCGAAACCCCGGAAGGACAGAACTGCGGTCTTGTGAAGAACGCCGCACTGATAATCGATGTGTCGGAAGGGTTCCAGGAAGCGGACCTGAAATGGATATTGAAAGATCTCGGACTTGGTCCGGTGAAGCAGCAGGGAAGCCGCGTCTATGTGAACGGAGATCTGGCGGGAACACACGCTGAAGCTGAGAAACTCGTCACGGAGATACGCGACCGCAGACGCTGCGGTCTGATGTCCGGTGAAGTGAACATAAGATTCGACGATGAGATGAACGAGGTCATAATAAACTGTGACGAAGGACGCCTGAGGCGCCCGCTGATCGTTCTGAAAGACGGGAAGATGATGCTTACCCGCAAACACATAGAAGGAATAAGAGAAAAGAAGGTCAAATGGAACGACCTCTTCCGCGAAGGCCTGCTTGAGTGGCTTGACGCGGAGGAAGAGGAAGACACTCTGATTGCCGTTGACGCGTACGATGTTCCGGAAAGATGCGAGCACTGCAACCGCGCACTGTCGCCGATGGATGCGGACTGGATGAATCCCGGAAAGGACGGCGACGCGGTATTGAGATGCGGGTTCTGCAACGAAGAGTTCACCGCTGCGTCAAAGATCGATGAAAGGCATACGCACATGGAAATAGACCCGATGGTCATCCTCGGTGTATGTTCCGGTCTTATACCTTATCCTGAGCACAACTCGTCGCCGCGTGTGACGATGGGAGCAGGCATGGCCAAGCAGGCGCTTGGGATCCCCGCGTCCAATTACAGGATAAGGCCGGACACGAGAGGTCATCTGTTGCACTATCCGCAGAGGCCGATGGCGCAGACCCAGACGATGGAGTTCGTCGGTTACAATCACAGGCCCGCAGGGCAGAATTTCGTTGTTGCGGTTATCTCGTATCACGGATACAACATGGAAGATGCGCTCGTAATGAACAAAAGTTCCGTGCAGAGAGGTTTGGGAAGATCATCGTTCATGAGAACATACCGCGCGGAGGAACGCAGATACCCCGGCGGTCAGGAAGACCATTTCGAGATACCGTCCCCGGACGTGAGAGGCGCACGCGCGGACCTCGCTTACGCATCGCTCGGAGAGGACGGTCTGATATCCCCGGAGTCGGAAGTTACCGGAAGCGATGTTCTTATAGGAAAAACATCGCCGCCGCGTTTCCTTGAGGAGGAAACAGATTTCCTCACGCCTCAGAAGAGAAGGGAGACATCAATAACCGTAAGGCCGGGAGAGCTCGGCTATGTTGACTCCGTTATGGTAACCGAGTCGGAAAACGGATCAAAACTGGTAAGGGTGAAAGTAAGAGACCAGAGGGTGCCCGAACTCGGCGACAAGTTCTGCTCGAGACACGGTCAGAAGGGCGTCATAGGAAGACTGGTGGATCAGTCGGACATGCCGTTCACCGCAGACGGTATAACACCGGATCTTGTGATCAATCCCCATGCAATTCCGAGCAGGATGACGGTCGCACACGTTCTTGAGATGATAGGCGGCAAGGTCGGTTCGATGGAAGGCCGCACGATCGATGCGACATCGTTCTCCGGTGAGAACGAACAGTCGATACGCGACGGCCTTGTGAGGAACGGTTTCAAGCACACCGGAAAGGAAGTGATGTACGACGGCGTCAGCGGACGTATGATCCAGACGGACATATTCGTCGGCGTGATATTCTATCAGAAGCTGCACCACATGGTCAGCGGAAAGATGCACGTGCGTTCACGCGGTCCGGTTCAGATACTCACGAGACAGCCGACGGAAGGAAGGTCAAGACAAGGCGGTCTAAGATTCGGTGAGATGGAGCGTGACTGTCTGATAGGCCACGGTGCGGCAATGGTCATCAAGGACCGTCTGCTCGACGAGTCCGACGGAACGCAGCAATACATCTGCGGCAATCAGAACTGCGGACACGTTGCCATAATGGACAGGCACGGCGCATTATATTGCCCGGTGTGCAAGAACAACGCGAACATATATCTTGTTCAGACATCGTATGCGTTCAAACTGCTGATGGATGAACTTCTGTCTCTTGGTGTTGCCATGAGGCTTCAGCTGGAGGATTTGAGATGATCGGCATATCCAAAAGAATAGGATCGATAAAGTTTTCCTGCGTATCGCCGGAAGAGATAAGGAAAATGTCCGCAACGAAGATCATCACGGCGGACACGTATGATGACGAAGGGTATCCAATAGAAATGGGTCTCATGGATCCGCACATGGGTGTCATTGAACCCGGACTGAGATGCAAGACATGCGGATGCAAAGTGGACGAGTGTCCGGGGCATTTCGGTCACATCGATCTGGCAATGCCCGTCATCCACGTTGGTTTCATAAAAGACATAAAGACACTCCTGGAGAGCACATGCCGGAAATGCGGCAGACTGATGCTCACCGAAGATCAGATAGAGGAATGCAGGCAGAACATGGACCGCGTCGAAGAATTGGGAGGCGACACCGCCGATTTAAAGACATTTTCGAAATCAACGGCGAAGGACGCGTCTTCGAAAGGTCTCTGCCCGTACTGCGGCGAAGAGCAGATAAAGATAAAACTGGACAAGCCGACCACCTTCAGGGAGGTTGACGACAACCACAAGCTTACGCCGAGAGAGGTGCGCGACAGACTTGAGCGCATATCCGACGAAGATCTCAGAACACTGGGAATGGATCCCGCGACATGCAGGCCGGAATGGATGGTACTGACCGCACTGGCGGTTCCGCCCGTTACGGTAAGGCCGTCGATAACACTGGACACCGGTGACAGATCCGAGGACGATCTGACGCACAAACTGGTGGATGTTCTGAGGATCAACCAAAGGCTCAGGGAGAACAGGGACGCGGGTGCGCCGCAACTGATCGTAGAGGATCTTTGGGAATTGCTGCAGTATCATGTAACAACGTACTTTGACAACCAGACGTCCGGAATACCGCCCGCGAGGCACAGGTCCGGCCGCCCGCTGAAGACGCTGGCGCAGAGACTGAAAGGAAAAGAAGGAAGATTCAGATCCAATCTGTCGGGAAAGCGTGTAAACTTCTCGGCCCGTACGGTCATATCCCCTGATCCGTTGCTGTCAATAAACGAAGTGGGAGTACCGACAAAGGCGGCAAGGGAACTGACCGTTCCGGTGCATGTGAACGAACACAACATACAGATGCTGAAAGAGATGGTCATCCGCGGCCCCGCGCCGCCTGAGGACGGACCGTATCTTCCGGGTGTGAATTACGTCATAAGATCGGACGGAAGAAGGATGAGGGTCACCGAACGCAACGCGGCGGACATCTCGGAATCCCTTGAGATCGATTACACAGTGGAAAGACAGCTTGTGGACGGCGATGTCGTATTGTTCAACAGACAGCCGTCGCTGCACAGGATGTCCATGATGGCGCACCGTGTGCGCATAATGCCCGGTAAGACGTTCAGATTCAATCTTTGCGTATGTCCGCCGTACAATGCGGATTTCGACGGCGATGAGATGAATCTGCATGTTCTTCAGAGTGATGAAGCGCGTGCGGAAGCCCGCATACTGATGCAGGTGCAGGAGAATATACTGTCTCCGAGATACGGAGGGCCGATAATAGGCGCGATACACGATCACATCACGGGAGTGTATTATCTCACGCACGCAAATCCGAAGTTCGATCACACGAGGACGCTGAACATACTTTCGAAGCTGTCGAACATCGAAATGCCCGAACCGGCCGGAACGATAGACGGCAAAGAATATTGGACGGGAAAGCAGCTGTTCTCAACGGTACTGCCGAAAAATCTGCGCGCAACGTTCAAGGCGAGCATATGCCAGAACTGTGAAAGATGTAAAATGGAAGAGTGCGAGCACGATTCGTATGTGAAGGTCAGGGACGGCGTATTGCTTTGCGGTACGATCGATGCGAAATCGATAGGCAACAGCAAAGGGAAGATACTTGACCGCATAGCACGTGACTACGGACCGGAAAGGGTAAGGCAGTTCATAGACGAGGTCACAAGACTTGCGCTCGGCGCGATCATGGACCGCGGTTTCAGCACGGGTATAGACGACGAGGACATACCCGATGAAGCGAAGATGCAGATACAGGAATTCAATAAAGAATGTATAGACAAGGTGACATCCTTCGTGCAGTCGTATCGTGACGGCACTCTTGACCAGATGCCCGGACGCTCACTGAGAGAGACGCTTGAAGTGGAGGTCATGAAAGTTCTGGGACAAGCCCGTGACCAGGCCGGACGCATTGCAGGAAAACATTTGGGTATGGAGAACTCCGCGGTGGTCATGGCAAGATCCGGAGCAAGAGGTTCAATGCTGAACCTTTCTCAAATGGCAGGATGTGTAGGACAGCAGGCCGTCCGTGGTGAGCGTCTGTCAAGAGGATACTGGAACAGAACGCTGCCGCATTTCACGAAAGGCGATCTCGGAGCGTACGCAAAGGGTTTTGTTTCCAACTCATACAAGACAGGACTTTCGCCGACCGAGTTCTTCTTCCACGCAATGGGAGGAAGGGAAGGTCTGGTCGACACAGCCGTAAGGACGTCAAGGTCAGGATACATGCAGCGCAGGCTGATATCCGCATTGGAAGACCTTAAACTGATGGGCGACGGGACCGTAAGGAACACCGCTGACACGATCATTCAATTTGAATACGGCGAGGACGGTGCGGATCCGGCGCGCTCGGTTCAAGGCAAGGCAATAGATCTCGACGATCTTTTCGCTGAAGTGCTCGGCGACGACGCCGACAAACTGCTGGACATAGAGACAAGAGAGGTCGGAGAAGATTACGGCACGATCGAAAAGGACGAGATGGAATTCATAGAGGAAGAGGACGGCGGCTTTGAGGAGCCGGATTTCGGAGGCGAGTAAAATGGCAAAGAAGGACACAATGCACGCATTGCTGAAAAGGAACATCGATCAGAACACGGCCGAGATCCTTTTGACGAAATACAGCACCCTCGGTGCCATAAGCGACGCCGGCACAGAAGAACTCGTCTCTCTCGGTATAACGGAAGAGGAAGCATCTTCGGTGTTATCCAAGATCGGTAAAAGAACGGCATCATCCAAATCCGAGAAGCCGAAAAAGATAGAGGAAATCGCGGTACCGATGGAATTGGTAAGTGCGCCGCTGGAGCTTTCGGACGAAGGGAAACGGCTGAAAGAGATAGCCGACAAGAAAGGAATAAGGATCCCGCTGAAGATAATCGTCGATATAGCGAGGCGCCTGAAGAATGCGGACATCGGCGACAACGTATACGAAGAACTGATCACAGTGGCCGCACGGATGTACGAAGATCATCGTATGGACCCGAATGAATCGGCGGGCATAATGGCCGCCCAATCGATAGGCGAGCCGGGAACGCAGATGACGATGCGTACCTTCCACTATGCGGGTGTCGCGGAAATAAACGTTACCCTGGGTCTCCCGAGGCTCATTGAGATCGTTGATGCCAGAAGGGTCCCGAGCACACCGATGATGACGGTCCGTCTCATCGGAATGGCTGCGGAGGACGAGAACATAGCGCGTCTGGTGTCATCGGAGATAGAGATGACAAATCTCCTCGACATAGCGTCCATACAGACCGATATAACAAATCTGAGACTGATAATCCGCCCGGACACCCGCAGGATGGATGCGCGCGGCGTGAAGATAGACGACATCGTGGACCGCCTGAACAAAGTGAAGGCGGCACGCGGACAGGTTGAGATCAGAGACCAGGACATAATAGTCGCGTCCGATGAACCGTCATACAAAAAGCTGCAGATCATATACGATGCGGTCAAAGGAGTGAAGATCAAAGGCATCGACGGCATAATCAGAGCGGTCATAAGGAAAGAGGAGAAAGGCGGTAACAAATGGGTCATATACACCGAAGGCAGCAATCTGAAGGAAGTCCTGAAGATCGCCGGCGTCGATCAGAACAGGACGATGACCAACAGTATCCAGGAGGTTGCCGATGTTCTTGGGATCGAGGCTGCAAGGAATTCAATAATACGCGAGGCGCACAGCACCCTTTCGGAACAGGGTCTGAGCGTTGATATAAGGCACATAATGCTTGTCGCCGACCTGATGACCAACGACGGTTACGTCAAAGCGATAGGAAGGCACGGTATATCCGGAAGAAAATCAAGTGTGCTTGCAAGAGCGGCGTTCGAAATAACGGCGGCGCATCTGCTGCATGCGGCCATGATCGGAGAGGTGGATCACCTGGACGGAGTGGCGGAAAACATCATAGTAGGCCAGCCGGTAACCCTTGGAACCGGAGCTGTCAACCTGATATATACACCGAGGGAGAATAAACAATGATAGACATAAGCAGAGCATTGAAGTCGGCGATCTCCACCGGCCAGGTGGAGTTCGGCGTTGGACAGACAGAGAAAGCGGTCAAGAGCGGCAAGGCCCAAATGATCATATTGGCAAGGAACTGCCAGAGCGACTTCCTGAAAGGGAACGTAAAGGTTAAAGTGCACATCTATGAGGGCAACAACATGGAACTGGGCGCCCTTTGCGGTAAGCCGTTCTCAGTTTCCGCGTTGGCGGTCATTGATAAAGGCAGTTCTAACATCTTAACGCTGTGAGAACATGTCCGCAGACATCGTACTGACCGAAGACACGCTGATGTACATCTCGCTCTTTGAGACGGTGACAAAGGCGAACGTCATAGACTGCATGGACGCCGATGACAAATTGGTGTTCGTAGTGGAAGCGGGGCAGGGCAATATAGCCGTCGGCAAGAAGGGAGAGCATGTGATAAGGCTCAAGGACCGCACGGGAAAGAACATCCAGGTGGTCGAATATTCCGATGATCCGGAGCAGTTCGTGAAGAATATATTCCACATATACGGACCGCAGAAGGTCGTTGTAGAGCAGCGCGGCAGCATAACGCACGCAACGATAACGGTCGATCCCAAGCTCAAGGGGCGCGCGATCGGCAAAGCGGGAAAGAATCTGCGTATCGCAAGGGATATAGTGAACAGGCACCACGAGATACAGAGCATAAGCGTCGACTGATCGGCGTTCGCTGTTCAAAGCGGCATCCTTTCAACTTCCAGTCTGTCGGCGGTCGGGTATTCTTCGATGATATAACATTTGAACGGCAATCCGTTCGCTAGTTCCTCAACGATCCACGGTGCCGTCTCAATTCTTTTTTTTACAGTGTTCATGGACATAAGTTCATCGGGAACACCGTAATCGTTTCGTAACAATACGGAAACACGGTCGAGGTCATCCGCATATATCACGCCTTTAATTATCGTTCCGTCCTTGGTGACAACATCATATTCGCGTGCTATCCTTTCCGCTGTGCGGATCAGTCGTTTTCTGAGCTGGACGGAGTCTTTGAACGACGATGAGCAGAAATGTATGTTCACGTTTGAGAATTTTTTGACGAGACGCTTTGCAACATCCTCGGAACCGAGCACCGCGGATGAAAGATCATCCTTCAATCCGTATTGGTTGGAGTCCATCATGCTCCAGTTGCTCTCGGAGAATTCCAGTTCGTTGATGTTGATGAAATCCGCGCCCAGGGAAGAAACATCCGAGATAAGTTTCTCCAGCTGCGGCATAAGACCCGGTATCGCCGGAACTTCTATGCCGATGTCCATCTTCGATGATGACACGATCTTGCCGAGACCGGTCGTTCCGATGTTCTCCCACAGGCTTACGGAAGGATGGAATCTTATCTCATCGAGTCCCGCGGCCTCAAGCACCGCTGTCTTATCGGGATCGATGGTTGATGTGTAAAGGTGGATATGATGCTCTTTTCCGAAACGGTCTTTGAGCATGCGCACCGTATCTGCTGTGCGGTTGACATCAAGCAGCGGATCGCCGCCGGTGATCCCGGTGCCGGTTGCGTCCATTGATTCCGCTTCCGCGATGATCTCCTCATTTCCGTGGACCCTCTGCTCGTTTGCATAGGTAACGTTCTTTCCTCTTTTCTCGTCGGAGACCGGGCAGTAGAAGCAGCCCGTTGCACAGACGCCCGTAAGGAACAGGACCATCTTGCTTCCGTTCATACAATGTTCACAGCCTTCGGCAAGATCTCCGCGGAACACCGATCCGCATTTCATTTTCCTGATCATCGGTTTCTCCAGAGTACAATGTTTTAATAATCTTTCTGAGATTTCGCTACATTATGAGAAAAGACACACGGATCATTCTGGCGCTTGACGAGACGGATCGGGCAAAAGCGCTGAAGGTGGCGGATGATGTGAAAGAGCACATAGACGCCGTCAAGATAAATTGGCCGCTTATACTGTCGGCAGGTCCGGAAATAATAACGCAGCTGTCAAAGATGACGGATGTGGTGTGCGACCTCAAGGTCGCGGACATACCGAATACAACATCCCTGATCGTGAAGGGAGCGGTGGCAAGAGGCGCAAGCGCGGTCATAGTCCACGCGTTCACGGGAGAGGACTCGCTGACAGCGGCGGTCGATGCGGCGGGCGCGGCGGAAATATACGCGGTCACGGAGATGAGTCATCCCGGCGGAACTGCGTTCACATCGAAACATGCGGAAGAGATGGCGAGGATGGGCGTCAGATGCGGCGTCGCCGGGTTCATAGCGCCTGCAACGCGTCCGGAGAGGATAGCGGCAATAAGGAATGTGATAGGTTCCAAGAAGATATTGTCACCCGGCGTCGGAGCCCAAGGAGGAAGTGCGGCATCCGCCATATCCGCCGGCGCGGATCACGTGATAGTCGGAAGGTCCGTGTACGGATCACCGGATCCCAAAAAAGCGGCGTCGGAAATGGAAAAAGAGATACGTTCCGTGCTTTGACGCACCACGCGTGTGTATACGTGTATAATAGGTGTGAAAGCCTATTTATATCCAATTGTTAATCAACCGTCTATTCTATAGAACGGAGAATACAAATGCGTCATCCTAAAGAGGATTTGGAAAGCCGGAAAGGCGGTATGAACGGACGGTTCTCAGGCAATTGGTGTACATTGACGGTATTGCTTGCGATAGTCATGATCGCTTTCATACTGAGGGCGTTCTTTGCTTACGATACATCCGCGGGCGGCGGTTTTGCATTGTCCGGAGGTTCGGACGCCGCATACCATCTGCATGTCATTGAGCATATACTCAGGACGGGCGGACATCTCATCACGGATCCGGCGATCAATTATCCGTTCGGGGGATTGAATTACAGCCCGCCGCTGTTCGATTGGTCTATTGCCATGGTAGCGTATCCGCTCACACTGTTCGGTTTCTCGACGGCGGAGGCGGCAAGCATAGCGCTTGTATTCACAACGGCGATAGTCGGCGCGCTGACATGTATACCCGTTTATCTCCTGGCAAGGGAGATGTTCAGCAGGAGGGCTGCGGTAGTTGCGGCGGCGTTCTTTGCGATATCATCGGTTGCGATCATCAGCACGGTCTTCTCCAACGGTACCGCAAGCGCATACTTCGTGCTCTTTTTCGTGCTTATGACGCTGTTCATGCTCAGAGCGGTGAAAGCATTGAAAAAGGCGGAATCGGACGCTTTGCCGGTAAACGGAATTCTTGCACCGTTCAGAGACAAAAAGGTTCTGAGGAACGTGTTGCTCGCATGTCTTTCACTGGTTGCGCTTCAGCTCTCGTGGATCGGGTTCTTCTCGGTCATTCTGATAATATCGGTCATGATGATATTCCATGCGGTATCGGACAGGTTCAGAGGAGAGAGCGCCACGAGTTACGTTTCAATCTACGGTTCGGTGATGCTGCTCTCGCTGATCATAAGCGCATTGTATTACGTTGCGGTCATGGGCATGACGATGATCATAGCGGGACCGTTCCTTCTGGCGCTGCTGCTGATCGTTGTTTCATTGATGATATCCTCACACCGCATATGGGTGATAACAATACCGCTGTCGCTGGCGATAGTAATAATATCCTTATTGGTAGTGTCTTTCATATCGCCTTCGCTGTTCCATGCGATGACGTCCGGTTACAGTCCCTATGCGGACACCAAGTTCGGTGCTCTGCTTGCGGCGTATGCACCGGTCACGCTGGCAACACAGGCGGTGTTCGCGGGATTGGTAACAGTATGGTTCTCGTTCATTGTTCTGGGTTACATGCTCTATAAGTGGCCCAAGAAGGCTGATTCGCCTTCACACATATTCATAATACCGTGGTTCGCCGCTCTGCTGTATCTCAGCTGGAGGAACACGGACCTTGCGCTTCTGGCCGCACCGATGTATGCGATCGGCGCCGGCGTGGTGATAATGGGCGTTCTGCGCCGCGTTGATCTCAAAGGGTATATAGGGAATTTCAAAGGAGCAACAGTCAAATCGGTATGGAGGAAGATGCTCAAACCGATACCGTTCGTTGCCGTACTGGGAACGGTGTTCGTGCTTTTGGCGCCCAACGTCCTTTATGCGGTCGACGCCAGCATACCGAGCAACGAGAAAGCAAGATACAACGAGGATATGCAATCCATAGGTATAGGCGGATCCTTCAATCATCTGGGCGCAACGAACTATTTCATAAGGGACAGCGACTGGAACATGTCGGAAGCATGGAAACATCATCTCGACAGTGAGAAATCGGGAGCACTCGTAACGTGGCTGGACTTCGGAGCGGAAGCGGTCGCCCACGCTAATTTCAGTATAGTGGCGGATCATTTCGGAAACGGCTATTCGGCCGCATCGAATATATTGCTGGGAACGGCGTCCGAAGCGCTGGCCGTCATGGCGGTAAGGCTGCTGACAAACGACCCGGCGGTACTGGACAGCAATGCGGTACCGGCCGATGTGCGCGACGAACTCAAGAAGATAATATTGGACGGAAGGGTCACCGTCGGTACGAACGCTGACACATACAACGAAAACTTCGTGAGGGCGAATCCGAACATATTCGGTCCCGTGGTACTGAACATATCCGCGGAGAATGCGATGCACCTCGTTGCCGCTAATTACCTGACATCGATGCTCACGGACGGCGAGATCGCAGAGATGTACAACAACATAATCAGAGAGACCGGGCATGAGATAAGCTACATCGGCGTGTCCGGCAGCATGTTGCCGCTATACTTCGGCGACGGCAGTTTCTTCAGCACACTGGCGTACCTGAACGATTTCTATCTGGACAGGAACGCTTCACCCGTTAAATTCTACACCGCGGGCATACCGCAGTTCGGATTCTTCTACACTTACACGAGCGCAATGTATGAGACAATGCTATGGAGGACGCTCATAGGAATGTCGCTGGAGGACCAAAGACTGGCGACCAACACTCCGAACCTTTCGTTCAACGAGATGATGAGAGGCCTGATGCTGAGCGACGGCACGATAAAGGCGGTTCCCGGCTACGGTCTCACCAACTTCGTGGTGGACGGATGGTGGGTCATGTACAACCCCGAGGGAACCGCCGCCGGAGCCCCGTCCGACAAGTGGATACTGCTCCCCGGAGAAGAAGCTCAGCAGAGACAGATCGATGAGGGAGGAGTGATCAACTACTTCGGCGGAATGGCGTTCCTGAGATACCAATCGGACAACGTTCTGTTCGAGGGAAGCGTATCGATCGATATCGCAAGCACGTCGAAACCGGTCAGCGGAATGACGGTCGCGTTCTTCGACGGCGCCGGTGAGCTCATAGGCATGACCGTTACCAACGAAGATGGAAGATTCGGCGCCACGATCGAACCGGGAACAACAATATCGGAGATCAGGGTATACAGCGGCCCGGTCGGGTCCATGGAAGTGATGATATACAACAGCGGATGGACGGCGGGCGCAAGCGCGAGCGTTGATATAACGATCCCTCCTTCTTCCATGACCGGAACGATCATAGATGCGGATCACATAGCAAATATTGATGAAGAAGTGATAATTGAGATGACCGGAAGGGTGTCCGGTGAAACATACAGATTCAGCCCGAACTCGGACGGCACGTTCTCAAACGACGTGGTTCCTGACACATACGCGGTCACGATGCTGATCAGGAATCAGTCGATATACACGGGATCGTTCACCCTTTATCCGGGAGCGATGAACGTCGGCGACATAAGCGTCAGGTCCGTATCGGTGGAGATCAGCGTATTCAACAGACTGGCGGCCAGCGTGAGGGTCGCCGTCCATGACAACGATCCGGTGACAAATGTGGAAATAGTGAGAATCGGTGATCCTTCCTTCCAGCCGATAGTCGCAGAGATAGAGTCCAACGGAATTGCCAGAGCATCCGTTGCTCCGGGCGAGTATGCGGTAAGGCTGCAGGACAACGAATTCAAAGGAGAGGGAACGTGGATGCTGGCGTCATTCTCGACAACAGCGTCCCTTTCCACAACGTTCTTCAATGCCGCGCTCGGATCGACGGCAAGGGTCAGTGCGTATCTGGTGGAAGCAACGACAGTAACGATACAGAACGCGAAGGAAGGAGACATCATAACACTGGTGAACGGTGCGTATCTCCTCAGGAACGCGTACACAGCAACGGTCGTCGCTGATGCGGACGGAGATGTAAAGATAACAGTGCCGACCGGCGATTACGGAAACGCATCGATATACACAGCGTCAATAACACGCGGTAACGAGACGATATACGTGGACATTCCGGTCGGTTCGACCGTAGACATATCGAATTTCAATACTTTGTTCGGCTCATACACAGCAGCCGAGATCGAGATGACGCATGACGGGGAAGCGGTTGCGGGTATGGTGGCATTCATCAATACGGTCAATCCCAACGGCCCGAGGATGATCGTCGTGCCGGTAAGCGCGGAAGAGAACGGAAGCAACACAATAGTGCACCTTCCGGAAGGAGTTTACACACTGTACGCTCATTCGGACCTTGCGCTGAAGAAGGCATTCATCGGAGCGGTCACCGTAGCAAGCGGTACGGTAACGGGCGACGACCGAACAAAGACGGATAACAATGTGATAACGATCGAACTGCAGGATGCGATACTGGTAAGCGGAGAGGTCAGATACACGGCGGCCACCACGACAAGGGTGGCGTATGTACCGGTCATAATAACGACAACGATCGGCGGTAACGAATA
This sequence comes from Candidatus Methanomicula labiotermitis, assembly GCA_009780575.1. GTDB lineage: Archaea > Thermoplasmatota > Thermoplasmata > Methanomassiliicoccales > Methanomethylophilaceae > Methanomicula > Methanomicula labiotermitis. The sequence continues at coordinate 19,227 of WQZU01000014.1, read as the reverse complement.
TACTATAGTCACGGCAACAGATGCATACGGTGCATACTGCGTGATGCTGCCGTCAGGCAACAGATACACTGCGAACACGGAAACGTTCTTCGGAGTGTTCCTGAGACAGGCGAATGACCTGGTCATAGCACTGGCAACAGACACGAACGACAGGACGGGCAGGAACATAACGGTCAACGTCAGCGGCAGCGGCGTACCTGCCGGTAACGACAGTGATATCGACGTCGGGCAGTTCGACGGCACACCGATCGTTCAGAATGCGGCATCCGAGGATGTTCTTACGTACACATTCTCAAGCATAAATGCGACAAGGGCCGTGTTAATGCTGCACAATCACACAGACAGTCTGATGAGGGTCACGCTCATATCCCCGGATGTAACATTCGGAACCGGTGCCAGTATCGACAGAGGCATGACCGAGGTAGCGGTTATAAGCCCTAACGCGAACAGATCCGTGACAATAAACTACGCCAGCGGAGCTCTGCCAATGATCGATGTGTACCTTAAGCACGGTGTCGACACCAATGTTGACACTCCTGACGGGGTCATCGATCTCGGAGCGCACGTATCATCCCTTACTCTGGGCAAAGGCATAAGTTACGTCGTAACGGCCACATCGAACCCGACGGCAACGACCTCAAGGATAAATATAACGCTGCACAACAACAGTGACGCAGCACAGTTCGTGGTAATGAGAACGGTGTCGGACGATGTTTCATTCTGGATAGGCGGCAACACCTCCGAAGGAGAAGCATTAACATCAGTACCGACAACGGCGGGCGGCATGCCCGTCAGGATAGACTATCCGCAGGGCAGCTCGCCTGTGATCGAGGTGTTCGTAGTATCGCCTGCAAACAATGTGAATGTAACAGTCGGCACCGGCTGGTCAGAACTGGTAGCTCTGGAGAAAGACTCAATAGGAGACTGGCTGAAGCCTGAGGGTGCCGGCAGTTTCAATGTGGCCTCCAACAACACCGGGTCTGTTGCGGGCACAAGCATAAGCTACGCGGTCACGGGTGCGGCCGCGGGAGTTGCGGTATTGACGCTGCAGAACAGCAGCGATGAGCCGCTCTGGGTCAAACTGGATTACACAGGCATGTCGTTCAGAATAGGCGCCGGCGATACGGTCAGCGATGTGATAACGATGGTCGTTCCGGCGGCATCCGGCGGCAACAACGGAAGCGTCACGGTGAACGTCAGCTACGCTTCGGGAACAGCGCTTGGCGGCGGCACCATAACGGTAAAGAGCATAGACATAACGAAAGAGGATAGGACCGAAGAGGGCAGCATCAGCAATCTTGATGTGCGTACCGACACGTCCGGGGATATGCCCGTAGGCACCTCAAGCATAAGCTACAGCGTAACGGGCGCAGCCGCAGGGGTTGCAACGTTAACACTGTACAACAGCGGAGACACTCCGCTTTGGGTCACAGCGGAACAGAACGGCCTGTCTTTCAGGATCGGAACAGGCAGCGCGGTCAATGACGAGATAACGGTACTGGTGCCGGCCGCCGGAATAAAACCGGGAAGCGTCACGATAAACGTCACTTATGGTAACATCGGAACCGCACTCGGCAGCATAACCGCTGAGATCAGCGACAGACAGATCGAAGGCACGGTCATCAGTTATGAGTTCACGAACGTGAACGTATCCGAAGGGACCGCAACATTGAGGATACACAACAACGGCGACACTCCGTTCGTTGTAAAATTGGAATATACAGGACTGTCGTTCAGGATAGGGACAGGCAGCACATCCGTCGGTGAGATAACGGCGGTCGTTCCGTCAACCGGCACAGGATACATCACGATAAACGTAAGTTTCGATGACATCGAGGCTTTGACCGGAGGAACGATATACGTCTTTGCGAAGAACATAACGGTCTCTCAGAGCAACAGGGCGATAGCACCCATAATCACAATGGACCCCAGCGATTGGACGAATATCACGGTAGCCTATAATCTGAGGCCCGGATCGTACGATGTGCTCATAGAGCCGATCGCCGGTGAAGAGACCGGATTCTATTTCTCCGGCAGAGTTACAATATTCGCAGGTCAGACATCCTTGGACCTTTCCAATATGGTGACAGAGGTAGCGGTCGTGAACATAGAGGTCACGGACAGATACGATAAGGTTACGCTGACAGCGGACGGCGCGATCGAGAATCAGGCATCCAGGGACAGGAACGACACCATAAAGACATACTATGTTCCGATGAGCGAACTGGTGAATGGAGGCATATTCACAGTCATCGTTGAGAATGATGATGAGATCTTTTATCTGGACATAGGCCTGAACCCCATGGGATTCGTTGATATGGTTGATGCGACGGATATGGAAGATAAGGTGCATGTAGAGGGATACGTGGGAAGGGTCGCCAACGGAGAGATGGTCATAGAGATTACATACACCCACGGTAAAATAGGTACCGCTACGGTCCCGATAACCAGAGGCACATTCAGTGTGGATCTGCCGGCGGACAATGTACTGAAATATTCGTTCACACCGCGCGTCACGAGCGTCATAGACGGAGTAACATACGAATTCTTGCTGGATCCGTCGGATCCGAACATGGCGTTCGAGGTCCATCCTCCTCTCATCAAAACGGCTGACGGTGAGCGCATAGTGGTGAACATGGAAGTCCTTAAAGGGGACGACCTGTCGGATGATACGCCGGATGTTGTGGTATCCAACATCAATGTCACATACGGCAGCGGAGGCGTTGCGTCCGGTACATTCGTTGTGGATAACAATTCAGGTGCAACCGTGATACTGTCCGGAGGCGTCGGCTGGTCATCCATAAAGTTCGGCTACAGCAGTACTTTATCCGCAAACAGCTACATACTCGTACCGACGGGGGGACAAACAACGATATACTTCGCCGCAACATACGATCCTGCCAGGACCGGCGACGGCAATGCGAACCTGTCGGTGATAGCAAGGGATCCGACCGGCACCGTTCTGATAACGGAAACGCTTGCCGGCAACCCGGCAACGGCCGTTTCACTGAATGATTTCGCCGCAGAAGATCTGAACCGCGTCAGCAGGGATGAATACGGATACGGCTTTACAGTGACAAACGACCACTATGAGAGCATAAGCGTCACGCTTAATGTGGTCGGTGTGCTCGCATATACGGGCGCCAACTGGTTCGTGTCGATAGTGGACCACAACAACGTAAAGCTCGATACCATCATCAACGGAGAAGCGATAACGACGGTCAACGGAAACTCCTCGGCCTCATTCTTCCTGAGACTCATATGGACGGGCATGGGCGAAGCGAGCCTGGACAATCTGCCGTTTGAGATAGATGTGAGAGTGGGATCCGATACAGAGACGATCGAACTCATCGCCATGAACACGGACATACACGCCGGGAACATGAGCGCATCAGGCAACAACATCTTTGACAGCCTGGACGGTGTGCCCAACCTCGTTTGGGCACTGATAGCACTGTCCATACTGATGCTGCTGCTGATCGTTCTTCTGGGAATAAGAAGGGGGGTGTTCTCACGAAAAAGATAATCGTGACGGCAACAATAGTGATGCTTGCGGTCACGGCATTGTGCATGGTACCTTCAGCGTCCGCATCGGAGGACAGGATCAGCACATATACGGACATAAGGGCGGATTCATATCTCGTCGGTGTCGGTATGTCACTGACATACACGATACACGCGTCCTATGAAGGCACTGAAGACATATCGTTCCAGGCGAGACTCGTGGATTGGAACGGTAACAGCGTCGGATCCGTAAGTCCGAGCACCGGAGGAGCGGTGGCAAGGGACGGCACTGACATAAGAGTGAATGCTCCAAGCAATCCGGGACTCTATATTCTGACGGTGGAATTCACCTTCAAGGACGGAGACAATGAGTTCGTTGTGACAAAAACGGCGCCGGTAAGAGTTGTCACGCCGATCGTACTGTCAGCAACGCTGATCAACGAAGGCGGCGAGCTGGTGGACCTTGACGTATGGTTCATCGTGAACGGTGTAAAGATAGAGGAGAGCGAACAGTCGATATCCATAGCCGCGGGAGTGTCAAGAACGATCACATACGATTGGGTGACCGAAAGTCTGGGGCACGGAATGCATAACGTATCCGTCGGCGCGGAGATAGGTATACTTGCGGACTTCCTGAACGTGTCGGCATCATCATTCTACGTGGGACAGAGCAACTATTCGTTCCTGGAAATGGTGATGCTGATAATCTTCATCGTGCTGCTGATCATACTCGTTGTCATCTACAGGAAACCGGTAAAGAATCTCGGCAAGCCGAAAGCAAGACGTTGATTATCGTTTAACGGTTCATAAGCAAAGCATTGGTGATATCCGTACGGGTACGTTCCATTATCGATCTTGCGACATCCTGTTTCCTTCTGATCGGAAGTATTGCATCCGGAACATCGAACGACATCACGGCTTCGCAGATGACCTCCATCTTATCGAAAGTATCCCTTGCAGCGTTGAAATCGCGGTTCATAAGACTGTCGAGCATTATTCTCCTGAGTTCCCCGAGACAATCTGCCAGACCGAGAACCCACGCCTGCGGTGTAACGCCCAGGGATGAGTAGGATGGCATCTCCTTTCCGAGAACAACGGATGACAGAATACACGCTTCAGACAACTCCATCATCGCATCGGCCGCCGGCCCGGAGAAAAGGATCTCAGGTTCTTCGTCTATAATGCCGTAAAGCTTACTGTATGCGGATATCGCATCGCTCAGGATGTCCTCATGTGCTTCACGTGAATGTATAGCGTGTATCGCCCTTTTGGTCATCCTGATGACCTCCCTTGAAATCGATACGGACCGTTCGCGCAAAAGTTCCAGGTGATCCATGCGCTCGTTCACGGATCTGATCATAACGTCAAGATCTTTCATGATCAGTAATAAACGAACGCAGATAAAACATGACCATCAGAGGGAATCGAAAAAAGCATTCTTAAGCGACAGCCTGAAACGTTCTTCTTCAATGCGACCGCCGAATGTATCCGGCGGTGAAATGAATTCAATGCCCTCGTAAACGATATCGACAAGCGTAAGCGCGTCCGGCCTCGCCAAGCCGAATGATAACGGTTCGCCGTTCAGCGCCCGTTCAACATCATCTGAAGATGCATGCCCGCGGCCGACCGCCGATATTGCGGATACGATCCTGCGTATCAGGTTCCAGAGGAAATATTCCGATCGAAATTCTATTTCAAGGATGTCATTGTTTCCGAAGATCTTCACGGACCGCATATTGAGAACCGTTCCTTTATCGCTCGGTTTGCAGAACCGTATGAAATCATGCTCTCCTTCGAACATCGATGCGCATTCTGTCGCCGATCCGAGATCAATGCCGATCGCAGGAAGCACGTAGCGGTATATCCGCTCGGTTGCATGTCTGGGATTGAAGACATCGCTGACGGTTGCCGCAGAACGATAGAAAATACTTTTCGAGACGGCGTTCAGCGCTTTCAGAAGAACGACGTCATCGCTGATGTCAGTGCTGAAGGCAACAACGTTCCCAAGCGCATTAACACCTTTGTCAGTGCGGCCGGCGAACTTCATGTCAATTCTGTTTGCGGTTGCACCGCTTATTCTCATGATGTCGGACAGGACCTCGCCTCCGACGGTCCTGAAACCGGGCTGAACCTGAGAACCCGCGAATCCTTCGCCCGAATAGGCGATCTTCACTGCTGCACGTCTTTTCATTTATTCAAGCTACGAAGTTCATTCATACGGTCGACACGGCGCTGCACCAGCTCCCTTTTTCCAATGTCTCGGCGCACCGTTATAGCTTCGCCGGTAACATGTTCCAGTGCGCGCGTACAATTGGATTCGGCGCCTTCGATGGTGTTTGCGATCCCCACCACACCAACGGACCGTGATGTTCCAGTCACAAGTTCATCGTTCACGCGGTCAACGTTCGCATAGAACGCGAAGGCTCCGCATTTTTCTATGCTCTCCTCGTTAACCGATATCGGGAGCCCGGCTTTAGATACGACGCCGTATCCTTCCGGTACAACGTACTTGCATACGGTCGCTTTCCTTTCAAATTCCACGTTTCCGGACAATGTTCCGCCGGCCATCGCATTACAGACGTCCGTGAAATCTGTTATAAGTATAGGAAGAACGTTCATCGCCTCCGGGTCTCCGAATCTTGCGTTGATCTCGATTATCTTCGGACCGTCCGCGGTCAGCATGAACTGACCGTACATCGGGCCGCGGTATGTGCATCCTTCTTTCCTAAGCGCGTCGACGATCTTCTGTATTATAGACAACGCCTCATTCCTTTCCGAAGCGGTGACGAACGGCAGAAGATGATCGGCATCCGTATACGAACCCATTCCTCCGGTGTTCGGGCCGATGTCCCCTTCATACGCTCGTTTGTGATCCTGCACCAAGGGCATAGGCGATATCGCGGTGCCGTCGCAGAACACCATCTGCGTGAATTCCTCGCCAACCGCTTTTTCTTCTATTATAACGCCGGCACCGCCTATGTTGTTGTCGAAGATCTCGTTCACGTACTGCATTATGTCCGCAAAGGAATGCAGATGTTCTCCCTGAACCTTAACCCCCTTTCCGCCGGTAAGGCCGACCGGCTTCACAACGATCTCGTAGTTCAGACCTTCAATGTAAGACCCGGCGTCCTCTGCGCGGTCAAACGATGCGAACCCGAGATTTCCGCCGATATTGTATTTTTCCAGAAGTTCGCGCATAAAGACCTTAGACGTTTCTATGCGCGCCGCATCCTTCGTGGGCGAGGCGCATTTCACGCCGATCCTTTCCAAAGCGTCTACGACGCCGGCCTCCAGCGGAGCTTCCGGGCCGATGAACGCCAATTCCGCACCGCATTCCTTTGCGAATCTGCAAACAGCGTCAATATCCCTTTCATCAGCGATCTTGTATTTTTTCGATCGTTTTATTATCCCCGGATTCGCGTTCTTCATAAGCGAATATATCTCCGCACCGGAACGATGGAACGCCTCGACCGCAGCGTGCTCCCTCCCTCCGCCTCCGACTGTCAACACTTTCATGATATCACCAAAGTTTCAGAGCGCTGATTATCCCGTCAACGCCTTTGTCCTCCTTCACGCTGCATTCCATCATAAGCGAACCGGTGAGCTTTGAATAATCGTCCTTAATGACACTGACGTCAACGTCAACGTATTTTGCAATGTCGGTTTTATTCACAATTGCGACATCAGAATGCAGGAATATGTCCGGATGCTTTCTCACCATATCGTCGCCTTCGGTCGTTGAGATCACAACCGCTCTCATGTCAGCTCCAAGCGGAAAATCGGCCGGACAAACAAGATTTCCGACGTTCTCTATCAAAAGGACGTCAATGGAATGCAGGTCCATTTTTTTCAATGTCTTACGGACCATGACGGCGTCAAGGTGGCATTCATGACCGGTGTTGCAATTGACGACCGAAATGCCCGCGGACGCCATCCTTTTGAAATCATCGTCGCCGGTGACATCGCCGGCTATCGCACCGACGCGAATACCTTTCGCAATGAGTTTCTCAGCCATTTTTATTATGAGCGATGTTTTCCCGGAACCGATGGAACCCATTATGTCCGCTGATCTTACGCCGTGGTCCTTAAGAAAATGATTGTTCTCATGAGCTATTTTGCCGTTCTCCCTGAGAACATCATACTCCATTCCGATCTCTGTGATATGATGCACGGAACGGACATTGCAAAGACGGTAATAATCATTTTCATAGCGGCGCCGCCAAAGGTGATGCAATGCTCGATAAAAACAGAGAGAAAAAAAAGGAACGGACGGTGCCGACGCCACAAACCGGCATCAGAAGCACACTCAGGATCATAGGCCGCGGGGGCGATCCGGCGGCCGCAATGGCGGCGAACATATCAATTGTTTCTCACGCCGGACACCGTTTGCACGAAGTTCGGTATCACCGTGAATGCGTCCGTTACAATATTGGCAGGAGGGAGCTGATATGACAACGATATCGGATAAGAGCGTGTCAGTGAGGTTCCCGCCGGCAATGATAGAAAAGATGGAAAGGGCAATTGACAGCGGCGGTTATTCTCATTTTTCAGAGCTTATCCGCGAAGCGGTCAGAGAAAAGCTGGACGGGATGTGATATCATGTCCCGTCTTGAGAAAATAATACTCGAAGAGGTACGGAAGATGAATGACGACGGAGAGATCGCATGTTTGAAATCACTGCATGCCCGTATACCCAATTACGCAAAACTGACAATTTTCCGTCACCTCAAAAGTATGACGAATTCAGGTACGCTGCACTTTGAGTTCATTCAGTCCGGAGGCCGTGTGTATAAGGCGATGTACATAAAAGCGCCCGATACGCCGATCATATGCTCCGAATGCAATGAACGGATGAGGGCGAGGAATGACACGCAACAGCCGGAGCAGACGGAAGGTAAAGAGCATGAACGACCGGACGGACAGCGCATCGGAGATCGAAACGATGAAGATCCATTTCGATGAGGCCTTTCGATATGATTCAGATCTAAATGCCAGCTCGCAAACGCCGGCAGAATCACGTAAACCGTATAAACGCCGGAATACGGGATCCGAAGAACATGACGGGCGTGTAAAATGAACAAAACTGTCAATATGACCGACCGCAGAGAGGGCGCAGACCGTTCAAGCCGGTCGTCGGTAAGGTTAGAAGCACAACACACAACACGCAGCACACAATGCGGGGATGTCTGTCAAAAGGAGATGGGATGTATATAAACGGTATATAAACAAACGAGCAGAACGGGAGCGGCCGCGTGCGTGAAGTGCTCCCCGTCTGCTTACCTTCGGATCTCCATTCGGCAAGACATCTCAGCGGAGGCTCCGGCGGGGCAAAACGTAAGCAAAACGAAACGTCCAGGCACAGCACGGACGGAAGTTCTGTGTGTTGTGTGCTGCGTCGTACAAAGGGAGGAACGGAATGGCAAAAGGAATAACGCTGATGAAGGTGCTGGATGCGATCAACGGCAGTAATGTCAGAAGATGGTTCGACGAGGACACCCTGGTGGGCATACCGTGGTCGCTGAAGGTATTCACCACCGTGATGATAGAGACGGAGACGATCAACAGCTCAAGGAACATAAAGGAATGGTGGAGCATGCTTCATGATGCGGGATATTTCATCGAAAGGAATCAGTATGTCTCCGTGACCGTTCCGGAAAGAATCGCCCTCAAACTGGAGATAACCCTTCCTGCACGCAGGGAGGAACGGAGAGGGTAGACATTATCTGTTTCTGCATATGTGAGGAACAAAGAGGAGAGACCCGCGTCCGCATACAATGTCCGAATCCCGGTGAAACGATGGAATGATAACCGATTTTACATATCTCGTTATGCGAATCGCGTGTCATGGTATTATTCAGCCGCTCCCGTGAAAAGAAGCCGATACAGACAAACGCAGGTTTCACACCCGACCCTCTCTCCCTACTGTCACCGGAGCGGTCACCGGCGGCGGAATCCTGTGTGTATATGTCAAACCCCTACGCAAAAAGGTGTGTGGACCTCAACGCATCCTCCGTATCCTCCGTTCCGTTGAAAGTCACGGATGATAAAGGCAACGAGGTCAAGGATGAGAAACATCCTCTCGTGAAACTCCTGAAACATCCGAATCCCCGCATGAACGGGAAGAAGTTCTTCGAGAAGGTAATGAAACATCTCGGAATTCACGGTAACGCGTACATCTGCATCGTAAGGAGATCAGGAAATATAGAGGGACTTCATCCGATCCATCCGCATAGAGTGACGCCGAACTTCACTGATGATGCTCTCAACCCGATAGCTTCGTGGGTCGTCAACTTAGGAGATTCTGTGAAAACGGTTCCCGTTGAGGATATGATCCATATCGCATATTACGACGCGGACGATACCGGAATTGGGATATCTCCGATGGTCTCCGCGGCATGGGCGATCGAGATACAGAACGAGATCCGGGAATGGAACCTTGCGACCGCGAGGAACTGCGCAAGACCGTCTATGAAACTTACGATCCCGGATGAACTTTCGGAGGAGAAGTTCAAAGATCTAAAGAGAAGACTGAACGAAGGATGCTGCGGTGCGGACAACGCCGGCAAGATAATGGTCCTCGACGGCGGAAAGGACGCCGTACCGACAGGTTTCACGGCCATGGAGATGGATTACAGGAATGCGCAGGAGATGTATGCGCGAGAGATCGCGACAGCCTACGGAGTACCGCCGGAGAAGATAGGCGACATTGCGAACAAGACATACGCAAACTCAGCGGAAGCGAACAGGGAATATGCGATAGATACTGTGATCCCATTGCTCGACACCCTCTGCTCCGCGCTCAATCTACGGATCACGCCGGCGTTCGATGATGCCGCAGAGATAACTTATGATCATGAGAACGTTCCCGGGCTTCTCGGTGACCGGGCGCGGCAGCTCGGAGAAGTGAATGACATCCATTTCATATCGTTCAACGAGAAGCGCGAAGCATTCGGCTACGGCAGCATAGGCCCTGCGGGGGACGTCCTGATGGTACCGGCGGACCTCAAACCGCTGAATAATGAAATATCAGGGATTCCGGCCGATGATGACAGTCTATGACAATCGTGAGACAGTGTCTGCCCGGACACCAACACATTGTCAAAGATGCAGGCCTACCGGCACGTGATCTCTGAGTTCAGCACATTGCCTTACAACTGAGAAGGACAATCAACGATAAGCGGACGGCCCTATGCATGAGATCATCGGCAGCGTATACCGCAGAGACGTTCAGACAACGGATGAATTAACGATAGCGGTCTGGCATATCCGCAGTTCCGTACAGCGGCGCTGATACGGCGCCGTTTATCCGGAATCATGATGCGATCGTATCCGCGGCGGTTTCCGCACACAAGTGCAAATTCCGCCGCTGCCGGACCGGCACATCACGAATAAGGAAAATGATAACCGATTTTACATAAATGCGTACAATGCATACAGTTTGCATGATAGAAACCAAAAACATCATACCGAATGGATTCAGGTCCGATGACGGGACGGGAACGTCCGAAGGTATTCTGTCATCACATGGGAACACCGGCAGCGCAGACAGCGTCTGCGTTGCTGAATGTCATGACAGCATCCCGGGAAACGGAGCGGTCTTCCTCACAAACGCTGCGGTCACCGTAGCGGCAGTGAAGGACGGCGTTCCGTACACACGGGAACAAACAAGGGCGAAAGCCCTCATTCAATTATTTTGTATCAGGTGAAAGGATGAACACAATCAATGCCTCATATAACGACAGGAAACTCATCGTCGACAGTGACGATGCCGGAACGCAAGCGGACAACCTTACAACCGAGGTCATATTCGACATTCCCGATCATCTGGAAGGATTTACGCTGCGCGTCCATTTCGACGTATCCGTAAGACAATCAAACGGCCTGACCGGAAGGCCGTCATACATCGTTTCAGAGAAACGGTTCCAAATACCCAACGAGGTCGTGGCCGCCGTGACGGCAAGCGGACATCTGCCGATGCAGATATCATTCATCGATGCTGACGAGAGGCTCGTTGAAGCGTCCGACTGGGTGAAGCTCCGCGTCGTTCATTCGTTCGCCGGCTCGGGAACGACATTCACGCCGGAAGAACTGAGATGGCTGGACATACTGTGGAAGAAGGCGATCCTGGATGTGAGATGGTATGATGACGCTCAGACCGCGATGGAGTTCTCATATTCCGACGGGTCCGCGGAGATATTCGAGTTCTCGCAACTGCGTGAACTGCTTGAATTGGCAGCCTATGATGTAGGCGCGATCATCAACCGCATAGAGAACATACGGGTCAACGGAACGGATCTACCGGTGATCGACAAGACCGTGAACATCGACATGGGATGGGACAACGTGATCGATAAACCGCAATCATTCAGACCGTCGATTCACACGCATACGATATCGGATGTGAGAGATCTGAGTGCCCTGCTGAACGCTGCCGTATCTGAGATCAAAGCAAGATCGGATGATTCAACCGTTCATATAGATACACGGACCAACGGAGGAACGAGCGGCGTAATACCATTACCGGTCGTAAACTCGAATGAGGCAGGTGTTGCAAATCCTTCGCTGTTCAACGCGGTCGCGCAGAACTCCGAGGACATCGCATGCCTTCGGAACATGAGATTCGTTGTGTGGGATCCGTCCAACAGACTGAGGGATAATATGCCCACATCAAGCGTTATGGCAATATGGACTTCGCTGAAAAGCAATTCCGAGCCGAACATCGGCGTTCGGCTGGAGAATTCCGACGGTTCTTTCGCCTACCGTTTCGAAGATCTCGGAACATCCAATCCTCAATGGAGGCAACAGGTTACGGCTGCGGGTCTCGCACCATTCACGAACGCCCGCGCCGGGTCGATCCGAGGGAGCACGGCGTTCGGGCAGGTGTTCGCCGAACCCAATGGCACAGGCAGCGTCAACGGCATGGATCAGGTGAATGCGTCCATTACGAATCATGCGCTCAATACGAACGTTCACGTATCGCCTGATATGAGGAACAGGATCAATGACATCAGACTCTTCGCTGCCGAAGGAACATCCACGTCGGCTCAGACGGCTGCAACACTGGCAACCGGCATAACCGGAATAACCATCGCCGCGGGAGTGCGCATAAGGGTAACATTCCATAACGGCGTCAGCCGTACGGCGGCGACAACGCTTACAGTCAACGGAGCATCCTCAGCGATACAGATCAACGGCGCGAACATATCCGCATCGAATCCTCTCACGATACCGGCGGGCGGAGCCCGTGTGTTCGAGCGCAACGGTGCGACCGGAGCATGGAACATGACGGAAAGACCGCTCCCGATGGGAATGAATTCACAGGGGCATCTTATAGCAGGAGAAGGAACAGATTTCATAAGACTCGGCAACGGCGTGACCGCAGGACTGTCCAATAACAACTTCAGAAACGACGATGCGTCAAGACTCGCCGGGCTCAGGATGTTCGCCGCAGAAGGAACGGCAACATCAGCGGCAAACGCTCCATATATTGTATCCGGGATAACGTCGTTTGTTCAGACGCACGGCTCGCTCATAAGGGTCCGTTTCCCCAACGGAATTTCCAGATCAACGCCGATTACCATGGGCGTCAACGAAAGCGGCTCGTTTGTGCACATCAACAATGAACCGATATCCGCAACGAATCCGCTGGTCATACCTGCCGGAGAAAGCAGGGTGTTCGAGCGTGTCGGCGGAGTCATTGGAACATGGAACATGACGGAACGCATCCAACCGCTCTGGACCAATGCACAGGGCGATGTCATACTGGGGGAGAACAGAGCAGTTCTGTATGCAGCCGAGGGAACTTCCTCGTCGACCGCCACGCCGCTTGCGACCGGCATAGCCGGGATAACAGTTGCAGCGGGTGCACGCATCAGAGTAAGATTCACGGCCGCCGTAAACCGAACGGCAGGAACAACGCTCACGGTCAACGGAGCATCGTCAACGATACAGATCAACGGTGCGGCAATATCCGCAACGAATCCGCTGGTAATACCTGCCGGAGAAAGCAGGGTATTCGAGCGCGTAGGTACAGTATGGAACATGGTAAGCAGTCTGCCTCTGTGGACAAACATAGAGGGAGAACCTAGCGCTGTAGCGGACACGAAGCTGGATCGCGTCACGTCGGGAAATCGGAAGCGAACGTATATCGTAAACGCATCCAATAATCAGGAGATGCAGGATATCGCAACGGCAGCAACGGCCGGCACAATAGTCGAAAGGATAGCGAACGGACAGATAACCGTGCCGCCTGCGCCCGCGAACAACACGGATGCGGTTAGTAAACAGTACGTGGATTCCGGATCAGTGGTTTCACACGTCGCAGAAGGAACGGTATCACAAAACGCTGCATCGATGGCAACCGGAATAATCGGAATAACGACAACGGCAGGCACACGAATCCGTGTCAGGTTCACTACCGCTATCAACAGAACAGAAGCAACAAGATTTGTTGTCGGCAACACATCATTCGCCATATGGATCAACGGTGCGGCCATATCCGCATCGAATCCATTAACTATCCCTGCCGGCGAGAGCCGAATCTTTGAACTATCCAGTTCATCATCATGGAATATGATAACAATCGGGATACCGGTACATGTGGGCGCTCAGGGGAATGCCGGTCTCGTGGGAATCGAGGCGGTTTTCAGAGAAGGTCCGACAACAGGGGCCTCGATCATACGCAATCATTTGGGTAACCAATTAGGCACGAATTTTACGAAGACGGTTACCATCGAAAGATATGCCGACGGAAAAATGATAGTATGGGGAAATGTCAGATGGACGATAGATCAGGGCAGACAACCTCGGTTCAGAATAGTTCTTCCGACAGGATTCACGTTCATTAATCTGGATTATACACTGAACGTGACGGCGTCGGGCGAAGGTGCCGCCATAATAGGCACAGGAGTATTGAAGGGAACGGGACAGTTCGAAGGGTTGGCGTATGGTTTCAATCCGGGAGACAGAGGGGACGATTTGTCGTTCCATGCAGTCGGGAGATGGAGGGCCTGAACGAAAAAACGCGGAAGTGAGCGGTCGAAAGACCGCGATCTTCCGGCAAATCCGACGGAGCGGATGATGAACGATCATCCTCTCATACCCTCTTCACCTCTCTCTCTCTCTACCTCCTTCTCTCTCGGAACGCTCAGAGCGGGACGGGATCGAAGATCCGGAGGCACACGATGATCTCTCATCGGCGCAATCCTGAACGATAAAACGATAACCGATTTTACATAAACCCGCATCTTCAATAGGATTCCGGGCATAATTGCCCGGGAAAGTTAAAACATGTCAGAGTTCGCAATATTGGAACAGGCGATCATCGTTCTGCTCGCAGGAACAACGGGATTCCTTTTTCTTCACTCCTCGTGGAGCAATGCTTACACGGATGCACTGAAGAAGGCTGAAAGAGAGAAGACAGAAGCGGAGATCGGAGGAACGGAGGCGTATGCGGAGTGGTGTCTCATACACGGGAAGGATCACATAAGGCTTAAAAAGGGCATGTCCAACGCCGTATGGCTGCAGAACGCTGCCGTCCTCGTCATCGGTTCGTTGCTGACCCTTGCGGTCACGGAGCATTGGCTTGCGCCGCTGTTCCTTGAGAACGTCGGGATGGCCGGTATGTACACAGCGGCGATATTCGGAGGCGTATTAATTGTGATCCTTTGGGATCACGTCCTTGAGAACTACGTCGGTATGTTTCTCACGAAGATCAAACTCAAGGGACTTGAGGCACTGAACGATTCGAACGTTGCGAAAAGGAAGGATGAACTGATCAACGTAATGAAACCAAGAGGCAGGTCATGAGGACGAAACCGCCGGACAGGGATTGTTGCCGATACTTCAAGATCGCATATATACTGGGTATGCTGCTCGGCCCGCTCATCGGAGCGATGGCGGCGCATCAGACGACGGTTGTGATAAGCCACGATCAGATATTCCAGCCGTTCTTCCAGGAGATCGGACTATTCGACGCCGTTCCCGTTGAATACCGGATACTCGGAGTCGCGTCCGGGGCAATGATGCTTGCGATAATCTACGTAAGCAGATATGCTCCGCTGAACAACATATACATCATCGGATCGCTGGTGACGTCACTGGTCGTCGGAGCAATGGCCTCCTACGTCTTCGCCTTTGAAATATTGGACGCCTTCGCAAACGGCAGCATCGCATACGCGTGGGCGGCGTTCCCGCTCATAGTCGGGATATCGGCAACGGTCACCATCGCGATCGATCGGGTGCTGATACATTCGGTAGGCGAGATGCTGCACAAACGTAAGATGAAAACCTCTTAATCATTTTTCACCCTCTGAAAGATTCGTTCGTATCGCAGAACGGGTTCCGTCTGTCCTGTTTCCCCGTTGCCGGCCTTGCCGGATGATCGCGTTTCTTCAGCTTTCTCTTGAGCGCTGCCGATCGGATGCGCCGCCGTCTGATCAGCGGGATGAATGATAACCGATTTTACAAATATGGACATGCGAATGATGTCATGCGGCTGACCGTATGACGATAACCGAAGAAATTAACAAGAACGCCATTGTAGAGCCTGTAGACATCGAGGCGGCCAAGAAGTACATAGGTTACGCCTCGGCCCAGAACGAGGACGATCTTTTCATGCTTGACATCGTGAAGGCGTCACGCGAGAGACTCGAGGACAGACTCGGAAGAGCGATACCGAGAAGGACATTCGTGACGCGCGAGTTCTTCCATTCAGCTTTGGCTGAAGGACAGCGCGTCACGGTCGAGCTCAGAAAACCTCTGATAAATGTAATCTCGGTGGAATGCACGGGCCCCGACGGATCTCCGGCGGCAACAAGCGACTATTCCGTAAGACCGGGGGACGGGGCCGCCGTATCAGTGAACATATCGAAACCGACGTCAGAGATCGCAGTTATGTACGATGCCGGCTACGATATTGTTCCCGAGATACTGAAGACAACCGTATTGGCGATATGCAAAGCACACTTCGAAAGATCAACGGACGACGTCATCGGACGGCTCCGCAATGATCTTCAGAAATACTGGAATGAGAACATATGATCCGCGAAACCGTCAAACACACAGATCCGAAAAAATCGATGTCCTGTTCCGAATGGATAAGCGGAGGCCTCAACAGAACAGGGAAAGGGGTTCTGCGCGAAATATATCTCATTCGGAACATGTTCTCACGGAATCCCGTGAGAGAGGCCGGAGACGGATATGCCGAATACTTCGGCGCCGCGGACAATGCAGCGGGGGACGGACAATGAGCAACAACATAATGGCGGATATCGCCGCATTATTGGAATCGAAAGGTGCGGGAAAGAGAATGGCGGACCTTTTCACTCCCGCCGATCAGGGAGCATTCGAGAACCGGCCGCTGAGCGTCATCATAGGGAACCCTCAGTCCTCCGGTGAGCCTGAAGTTACCGAAGAAGTGGATTATCATTCCGTGAAGATAGCCGTCGCAGGCGCTTACGGACGCGAAGGAGAGGAAAGGACGGCGGACAAAGCGTACACCGTCTACCGCGCTCTTCTCCTTGTTTTGGATGAGACCGTAAATGATACGCTTTACCTGTCGATACGTGCAGTTTCATCGCCGTCTCACGCAGGGTTCGATGAGCATGGCCGTACGGTCATGGAGTTTGACGTTAACGTTATGAGATACAGAGGTGGATGATATGGCAATCAAGACAGCAGGAAGTTTGGGATCACTGATCTATGCGGAAGAAAGGGACTACGGAGTAACGCCGAACGGCGGGTGGAGGTTCATCGGTAATATGCGTACACTGGACACAACGGATGACCCGGGGGCCGAGACCGTCCTGTCGGACGGAAGGATATATTCGGACGTTCTGTTCACGGCAAGGGACTGTAAGTTCACCGCGGAACTGTCCGTTTTCCGTGATGCCGGCGGGTACGCATGGGATCAGCTCCTGAGACTCGCATTGGGATCACACGGCGGTTCCGCCGATGATCTTCCGTCCTTCTCCGCCATTTCAAAGATCGCTTCCGATCAGTTCTTCATCGCAAGGGGATGTAAGGCAGATTCGTTAAAGCTGTACGCCGACGGTGTCGGTAAGCAGGTCTATGCGACAATGGACGCGATCTGCCAGAACATCTCAGAACAGACGGCGACATTGTCCGAACTCGGCGTATCGTCGCCTCCGGCCGCTCCATCAAGCCCTCCTTTAACATATTCGGCCTACCCTTCGTCTTCCATTCCGGGGCTGGCCGTAATACCGTCGGCATCCGTTGAACTGACCGTATCCAATAATATGACTCCCAAGGAGGGCTTCGTTGGAGGCAGAGCGTTGGTCGCGGGTTCCGGAATCGTTCCAGGGATCGCTGACATTGAGCTTGCGCTCAAAGTGATGAGCGTATCAAGTTTTTACGATTCGCTGAAGAGGAACGGAACAAAAGGGTTCGAAGTGTCGCTGAGGCTGAACAACAGCATCCTCACGATGAAGAACTGTCATCTTCCCGGCGACGATCAGCCGTCAAGGTCGCATGATGCGTACGACGAACCGGTAAAGATCAAGGCGGCGGACATAGCCGTCACAAGAGTGGTGGCATGAATGACGACTTACACCTTCTGCGACAGAGAGGAGGTGCAGGAACATGTAAAGGCCGCTCCGATACAGAACATTCTGGCGCAGCACCGTAAAAGATTCGTCATACAGACGGAAAGATCCGGAACGATAGTGCTGAAGCACCTTACGTACCGCATGAAAAGGAATATCGACGCGATGAAGGAGTTCAGATATCCGGATTGCAAAAAACATGAGGACGAGCTGAAGATACTTGCTCCGCTGGTGATAAGCGGCGAGGCCGGAGATGAACAGATAAAGCGTGCGGGCGAGATAATGGCCGAAATAAAGCCGTCGATAGACATGTACATGATGGGCGTGGTGGAATATCCGTTCCTGGCGTCCATGGATGAGGTCGATGCGCTCATTGAATCACTGACCGAAGAGGAGAAGGAAGTATTACTGGAAGCGTTCTCGATACTGTCGTCGCACGCTCCCGATGCGGTGAACGTTGAATATCTTGAGATGGCCGACCGGTTCAAGGTCCAAGTGATCGATAAGGATCTTCTCGACAATATCACGATGCAGCAGTACGAGATACTGCACCGGATACTGAAGGAAGAGGCCGACGCTTTGAGAAAAGCATACCGAAAAGCGGGTGTGGATATATGACGGACGTCTCCGAATTTAAGAAAAGCATACCGAAAGGCAGCTGCGGATATATGACGGCCTCCGAAGAAAGGATGGGAAAGGCAGGTGCAGGTACATGATGGACACATCCGAAGCAGAGAGCATGGGAAAAGCAATGTCCGCCGGCCTCAAGGGAGTGAATCTCGCCCTACATGCAATGGGCCTCTCGAATGAAAGGACAGCGAACGCCGTAAAGACAACGGTATCCATGATGCAGCTGGGCATGGAAGCGGTGAAACTGATCGGCATCATAAGAACGACCGTTGCAAAAAGGAAGACCGAAGAGACGGTAAAAGCTGCTGCATTGACAGCGGCATCATCGACAAACCCTCTGGGATGGGGAAGGATCGCAATCGCAGCGGCCGCGGCCGCAGCGGCCACCATAGGCGTGGCGATGGCAGTGAACAAGATAAACATGGGAAGTTACGATCTGTCCGACCCCATGGGGCGGCATGACGCCGTGAACGCGGTGAACGGGGTGATCGCATGAACACACCATTCACGGGAACCGAACTGAAGATAT
>WQZU01000013.1 GCA_009780575.1 Candidatus Methanomicula labiotermitis | reverse complement strand
TTACACATATTGAGCTACCACTATATAAGGGTTGTCTTATATATGCTATATATACTGTTTATAAACAAAACCTTATCGAAAAATGGAGCTACATCATTGTAGCTCTACGTTCGGGAATTTAGGTCTAAACCCCTATAATTCGATGGTTTCAGAGAGCAAATAATGGAGTTTTACGATGAAAACTCTCCAGATCTACTCCAGATGTCTTCAAAATATCAGCAATAAACCCAACTGTCAAATTCTTCCGGAAACGAAATAACTGTCAAACTCAGGGTCAAACTCAGGGTTCAAATCCCGGCGGGTCCACTCAGCATCTGTCGGATAAAATTCAATAACGTTCCGCCGGTCGTGGCATATGCCGTCATCACCATTCTTCCAGCAGGAAATCTAGGTAATTCTGCTCACGTATCCCGTCCTCTCCGTCAGATACGTTCCTGTCCGCGGTTATGATCGTCTTAGGATGGTTGTCCTTGATGCGTTTCAGGCTTCCGTATTCGCGTTCAGATGTTCCTGCGAGTGTCCACGCCACCTGATAATATCTTACGTCGGAACCTTTCACAGCCACGAAATCGCCTTCCTTACCGTTTATTTCACCGGTGGTGACATCGTATCCTCTGCGAACAAGTTCCAGGAACACGACATTCTCAAGCACTCGGCCGACATTCTTTCTTTCATAACCGATCAGCGCAGTTCTCATTCCGGTATCCGTACAATAGTATTTCTCGTTGGTCTTCAGCAGCTTTTTTCCTGCGATATCATAACGAGGCACCGCACTCAGCAGATAAGCCCGTTCGAGAAGAGAAAGATAAGACGATACCAGTTTGTGGTTGCTCATACTCAGTTCACGTGCTATTGATGTCGGATTCGTAAGATTCCCGATATTGTCGAACATGAATTTCAGTATCCTGTTCATTGCGTTCATATCGCGTATCTCTGACCTCGGAGCTATGTCGTTCGTTATGATGCGGCTTATCAATCCTAACAGCGTTTCTCGGATTATCGTCTGATCGATATTTGTGTTTATCATGGGCATGGAACCCATCCTGACGTATTGATCGTATCTGTGTTCAAGATCCGAATAAGTACCATCAGACGGGTTCACTTCAAGGAACTCTTTGAACGAGAGCGGTAATACATAGATGTCGAATGTTCTTCCGCTCAGCAGCGTAGCAAGTTCCGATGAAAGAAGATAGGCGTTCGATCCCGTGATGTAAATATCACAATCATATCCAGCACGTATCGAATTGACGGCTTTTTCCCATTCGGGGATTATCTGAACTTCATCAAGGAAAAGATATTTGTGTTTTTTTCCCAACCTTTTTATTATTTCTTCATGTAATTCTCTGTAGCTCCGGAACTCATTCTCAAGGAGTTCGAAGTTCATGTAAACGATATCCTCATCCGGTACTCCTTCAGCACGCAGGAGGTCCATGAACTGCGTCATCAGCGTGGTTTTGCCGCATCTCCTGATCCCAGTTATCACTTTGACGGTATCATTGTCTTTCACTTTGCGAAGACGTTCAAGATATTTTGTTCTCAGGATCTGTTTTCCCATACCTTTCTCTCCGTTGTATTGGACATATAAGTCATAATTAACCGTACATTAAATAGTTTTGGAGTCATAAGTCAATTTGTCAAATAATCCGGCGATCGAAAAAAGAAAGGAAGAAGTTTTGACACCGCGGCGCACTCTCGGAAAGCGGATGTTTCAAACGCTCCGAAAAGATGCTCATCCTGAAGTGGAGATCCCAAAACAGTCCGGGTAAGACCTACCATGCCGGATGTTGTGTTTCCTGAAGTGGTGTGGAAGGAAGGAACCTGTCACAATTCGCGAGAGTTGCAGAAACAGCTTATAAGGTGATCGTTCACAATTCCGACCGCCTGCAAAAAAGCGTAGATGATCGTGGTTCCTACGAACTTGAAACCCCGTTTTTTAAGATCTTTACTTATGCTGTCGCTTAACGGACTGGAAGGCGGAATCTCGTCCATGGTCTTCCGGTTGTTTTTTATGACCTCTCCGTTTGTGAATCCCCACAGATAAGCGCTGAAGCTGCCGAACTCCTTTCGTATTTCCAAGACACGGCCGGCATTGTTTATGATCGCGCGGATCTTCATATTGTTGCGTACGATCCCGGCGTCCTGCATAAGCTCTTCGAATTTCGTCTCATCGTAACGCGCGACCGTCTCTATGTGAAAATCGTCAAAGGCCTTTTCGAAATTCTCTTGTTTGTAGAGTATCGTTCTCCACATGAGGCCCGCCTGCATCAGGTCCAGGCAAAACTTTGCGAAAAGTTTCTGATCGTCATGCACCGGTACGCCCCATACCTCGTCATGATATCTCGACATCTTTTCATCGTTCTCCGCCCACGGGCAGCGTATGCTGTTCATAAGATATGTAAAGCCTTTCACAATAAGAATACACCGGGCCATGAAAGTACAGTTTTTCGCGGGAGCAGAGTAAGTTTGATAAAACACGTTGCATTACTTTTTCCGGGAAGGGTCTTTGGCGAAATGTGAATATTGCAAAAAGAGTTGCTTCGGGACGTGTCCGATGGGCATAGAGAGCATTATCTCAAAGGAATGTAAATGGTGCAATGCAAAAAATACAATAAACTTTTGCAGCGATGAATGCAGAGAGAAATTCTACTCATTCGCCGCTTTCGCAAGAAAATACATCAAATTATTCATCATACTCATAATTGTGTGTCCGTTTGCTTTCATTCCGATCTCCGCCTTCATTGATCACGACTCATTGTTCTTTTTTGGCGCAATGTTTCTCTTTTTAGGTGTTACAATCACGGCCCTGTCATTTTGCACAACGCAAACGGTCGAATTGCTCGGACTGAGAAGATCAATAATCGCGGGCAGAATATGCGGAATCGTTATGATCGTAATCAGTTTACCTTTCATATTATAACCGTCCCTTTCCGATGGGCTGACATAAATGAACTGATATGATACGCCGTCGGCGCCGCAGTATCGTAAAGTAAAGACTGCCAGCCCGACCGGAAATTTATAAATGATTATAAATACAACCGCAGTAATTTGCGGGACAGTGAAGGATGCACGGTCGTGCATTCTCATATAAAAATACATGTCCTAAGAGGCCCGCGGCCTCTTTTCACAACATCATCCGCAGAAGCGGAAACAACAAAAACAAGGGAGATCATCAATGGAAATGAAATTCAGATTCCTGGGCGGAGCGGATGCCATAGGCCGCATGGGAATGACAATGGAAGGCGGCGGTAAAACATCGCTGTTCGAATATGGCATGGCTCCAACTAAACCTCCGGAGTATCCTCTGGAGTGTGATTCACGTATTGATCACGTGTTCCTGACGCACAGTCATCTGGACCACAGCGGAATGGTGCCGAGGGTGTGCGGGCGCGACAACTGTGAACTTTTCACCACGCCGCTTACCGCGGAGGTAAGCGAGATCATGATGAACGACAGTCTCAAGATCGCAAAGTCAGAGAACTATCCTTTGCCTTACACGCAGGGCGACATCAACAGAACAATGAAGAACGTCGTTCCTCTGACGTTCGGCGACACCATAGAGCTGAACAATCTTGACATCACATTGCACACTGCGGGACACATACCCGGTGCAGCCATGTTCGAGATCGCTGGTGACACAACAACGCTGTATTCCGGCGATATACACACCATAAGCACGAGACTCGTGGGGCCCGCTCATCCCGTGGATTGTGAGAATCTTTTCATCGAAGGAACCTACGGCGGCCGTTTCCATCCTCCGAGGAAGGATACGGAGAAGGCCTTTCTGAATAAAGTTGCGGAGGTCACCGGCAGAGGCGGGAAGGTTCTGATACCGTGTTTTGCCACCGGACGTACACAAGAGATAATGTTATTGCTGAAGGACGAAGGATACGACATGTGGGTCGACGGCATGGGAAGGTCCGTGTCGCGTATTTACACGAACTATCCGGAATACCTGCTGGACTTCAAGAAATTCAAAGGTGCTAAGAGAGCCTTCCAGGAGGTCAGGAGTCCGCAGATGAGATCGCAGTCCGGAAAGGGCGAGGTTATAATCACTACCGGCGGTATGCTTGACGGCGGCCCCGTATTAGGATATTTGAAAGATATGCGCAACAACCCGAGGAATGCCGTTCTCATGGTAGGCTATCAGGCAGAGGACACAAACGGCAGGATGCTCCTTGAGAGCGGATGCATAATGCTTGACGGCGAACCCGTGAAGATCGAGTGCGAAATTAAAAAATACGATTTCTCGGCGCATGCGGATCACGGACAGATCATCGAATTCATAAGAAAATGTGATCCCGATAAGGTCATTTTCATGCATTCGGAGACCCGTGAATTCTTCGAGAACGACCTTAAAGGCGATTACAAGATCATACTTCCGAAACTGGGCGAAACGTTCACTTTGGATGTGTGACCATGGACCTGCTGAAAAAATTTCTTGAAGAGGACGTAAGGAACGGGGACGTTACCACCGACCTTTTGGTCCCCGACAAGGACGGTACGGCAGATATTGTCTGCGAGAGCGACGCAATTGCGGCCGGGCTTGAGGAAGCGTCCATTCTGTTCACGGACGGCGGGATCAAATGCGAACTGCGCGTCAGCGACGGTGCACACGTTGATAAAGGAACGATGGTCATGACATTGTCCGGACCTTTGAAGAAGATAATAACCATCGAAAGGACCGCGCTGAATATTATGATGAGGATGAGCGGCATAGCGACCGCAACGAATGAAGTGCTCGGTATCTGCAGGAACGTGAACGAGAACATCAAAATATCCGGCACCAGGAAGACCGCTCCCGGGTTAAGATATTTTGACAAGAAAGCGATAATCCTCGGAGGAGGGGATCCGCACCGGTACGGACTGGACGATGCCGTTTTGGTAAAAGATAATCACATAAAGGCCGCCGGCGGCATGGAAAATGTTGTAAGATCGTTGAGATCGGCTCCGTTCACGAAAAAGATAGAGATAGAGGTCGAGAATATCGATGATGCCGTTCTGGCGGCTGAATGCGCCGACATAATACTGATAGACAACGCATCGCCGTCTAAAACAAAGGAGATCGCTGAAGCCGTCAGGAAAAAGAGAGACGTCATGATCGAGGTCTCCGGGAACATAACCAAAGAGAACGCTGCGGATTATGCGAAACTCGCCGGTCTTGTTGACATGATATCAATGGGGTCGCTTACGCACTCCGTCCGCGCGATACATTTCTCGCTGAACGTGAAATGATCATTTTGTGCGGTGATGGCGGTGCGCGTCCTCTTCCCATCCCATCCCCGACGCCACCAGTTCGGCTATGTGAAGGGTTGTCTGCCTTCCAACCATATCAAACTGAAGGAAGCAGAACGGGCATGAGGTCACCACCGCTATAGCGCCGGCGTCTTTGGCTGATGATATCGCCTCCTGCATGACTTTCTTTTCAAGTTCGGCATCAACACCCGCCAGTCCGCCGCCGCAGCAAAGATTCTTTTTGATGCTTATCGCGTTCCCTCCGAGTGCACGGACTATGTCCGATAACATACCGGTTGCGGAGAGCCCTTTCATTTTGCACGCGGCTTCGCAATGGCATCCGGGAAATACGGCAAGATCGAAATCCATCTTGGTTACCGTCTTCTTCTTTATTGTTTCGAGGTTGCTGTGCAGAAATTCCAGTAGACCGGTTACTTCAGCAACGTTCACCTCGCGGCCTATTTCCTTCATAACATCGCTTACCGATCGTCTTCCGTGCTCCGTTGACAGTTCCTTTCCCGCTTCCGAGAGAGACATGTTGCATCCGTCGCATAATGTCAATATCCTGTTTCCGAATGCGATCGAATGTATTCTGGCACAGACGCCTTTCCATGTCTCCGGGCCGAGCGATCTCAGTCCGACCGGTTCCATGCAGCATGTGAAACCTTCGATGTCGTCCGCTTTTACATTTAATTTATCAAGAATGAATCTCGCCGCCGCTTCCAGGAACGGTAATCTCGATTGTATCAGGCATCCCGGGTAAAGCACGATGTCATTCATTGCAGAACCCCGTCCTTGACATTATTGTGCGCAGTTCCTCCAGGGATCCGTTATCCTTCTTTATCTCTTTAAGTCCGACTTCCAGCCTTTTTTTGTTGACCGTATCGTTCACCGGGAATGTGCGGCCTTCCGCCGCAAGGGTGCTCCCGGACCGACTGAACCTCTGGGGCGGGCCTTCCTTTGTTGCGGCGGTATATCTGACGTAACGTATGGCGCCGACGATGTCTATCTCCCTCGGACAATTCATAGAACACCGGTGGCACATCAGGCACTTCCAGACCTCCTTATACAAGAAGGATATGTCAGACGGCGTTGCAGCGTTTATGATCGCAGACACCACAGCGTCCGGCCGGATGCCTCCGTTGCGGCCGCTGGGGCATACTTTGTCGCATTCCCCGCATTTTGTGCAGGATGAAAGTGAGAACATGGAAACGATACAGCCTGTGTCTGCCATGTCCTTGTTAACAACAGCTGATTTATCAATTCTTCGCATGAGAAAGAATTAATCAGTCCGTTCTGATACCGTGAGCATGAGGATCGAGGATCATAAATGTCAGTTTTGCGGGAAAGCCGCCGAAAATTTTGCTTTTGCGGCATTTGTCTGCGATTCCGTTGAATGTATTGAAAAGGCGAAATCGGAAAGAGGAGGGCCGGGAGGCCACATGAAAAGGAGGTCTCCGATACTTCCCGATAACACGGATCAGTGACGGAAGACCCTGCAGCCTGTGAAGACCATTGCCATTCCGTGCTCATCCGCGGCATCGATCGTCTCTTGGTCCCTTATGGAACCGCCCGGCTGGATTATTGCGGTCACTCCGGCCTTTGCCGCCTCGTCAACGCCGTCACGGAACGGGAAGAATGCATCGGACGCCATGACGCTTCCGTGTGTCTCCTCGCCGCCTTTGACCCTTGCGATCATCGCCGAGTCGACACGGCTCATCTGACCCGCGCCTATGCCTACCGCGCGCTCGCCCTTCACGTAGACAACCGCATTCGACGTCACGTGCTTGGCAAGCTTCCACGCAAATCCCAGCGCTTTGAGTTCATCTTCCGTCGGTGCGCGTTTGGTCACCACCGTTAGTTTCTTCGGATCTATGACCGTGTCCTCATCCGTCTGCACAAGAAGGCCGCCTTGGATGTTCTTTATTTTATTTTCTCTGAATCTTTCGGACGGCGCTATCGGCGAGTTGGTCCTCAGCAGACGGACGTTCTTCTTCTGCTTCAGAATGTCCAGAGCCTTTTCTTCAAAGTTCGGAGCTATTACCGCTTCAACAAAATGTTTTGATATCTCTTCCGCCGTGCGGAGATCGCAATCCCGGTTCAGACATATCACGCAACCGAACGCGGACAGCGGGTCAACCGCGTATGACGTCACGAACGCATCGTATATCGTGTCCGCGGATGCGAGACCGCACGGATTGGTGTGCTTCATTATGACTGCGGTCGGTCTTTCGAAGTCCATCGCTATGTCCAGTGACTTATCAAGATCCAGTATGTTGTTGTATGACAGTTCTTTACCATGAAGCTGTTCCGATTTCGCAACGGTCGTTCCGTGGGTGAACGGGTTGGCATAGAACGCAGCCTTTTGATTCGGGTTCTCGCCGTACCTCAGGTCCATGATCTTCTCCGACGGTATCGGGATCGAATTCGGGAAACCGTCACAGAACTCCGTGAACATCCTTTTCGAGATCATCGCATCATAGTTGGCCGTTGTTACGAACGCTTCCGCCATCAGTCTTGAAAGCAGTTTCTCATCCAGTGAACCGTCCGCTTTGAGTTTCTCCAAGACCTCGCCGTATTGCTCGGGGGATGTCAAGACCGCCACGAATCTGTAGTTTTTCGCTGCGGCGCGTATGATGCTCGGTCCGCCTATGTCTATGCTCTCTATGATATCGTCGAACGTTGAACCTTTTCTCAGAACCGTCTCTTTGAACGGATACAGATTGATGACCACCATATCAATGGTCTCGATGCCCATTTTTTTTATGACGTCCATATGCTCTTTGACATCCCGCCTTGCAAGGAGGCCCGCGTGGATGATAGGGTGCAGCGTCTTCACGCGGCCGTCCAGCATCTCCGGCGATCCCGTTATCTCGGAAACCTCCTTTACGGTCAATCCGTTCTCTTTCAGAAGTTTGTAGGTTCCGCCGGTTGATATTAATTCCACATTCAATGAAGACAGTTCTTTCGCAAATTCCACGATACCTCTCTTATCGGACACGCTGATGAGTGCTCTTTTGATAGCCGCCAGTTGACTTCCTCCCAGAAGTTCAC
Organism: Candidatus Methanomicula labiotermitis; assembly: GCA_009780575.1. Classification (GTDB taxonomy): domain Archaea; phylum Thermoplasmatota; class Thermoplasmata; order Methanomassiliicoccales; family Methanomethylophilaceae; genus Methanomicula; species Methanomicula labiotermitis. The sequence continues at coordinate 27,944 of WQZU01000013.1, read as the reverse complement.
ATTAGGTTCTATGTGCACCCTGTATAGACGAACATACGTAATAAAGCTGATTGCATCGCATACTGTGGCTTGTACGAGAATCGAAAGGAAAACGGTGCGCGCCGCCGCATCCGTTTTCCTGAGAACCGGGGAAAAAGATGTAAATACGCGTGATGTTCTCACGCAAGACAGTGCCGAGGTAATCTAGTCCGGTAAGGTGGTGGTCTCGAAAACCACTGGCGACAACGCCTCGGGAGTTCAAATCTCTCCCTCGGCGCCATTCCCATAATATGTTGCACCGATATCGGTGCATAAACGGTTATATCCCAAAGTTGCGATTGACCGTTCGATATTCATATGCACCTGATCGATTTTGCGGACGCTTGCAACATGAGCTTGAAGACCGATGCCGAAGTTTTCGAGCTTATGTGCTATTATGATGTGAAAGAGAACGGTGCGAGATCTTTCTCCGTGAAAAAGATGCTCGTCATGTACGAGGACGCCGGCATAAAAGCACCGGACGTGTCCTCATTGAAAAAGGAGATAAACAGATACGTTTCGTTCAGGCCGCACGGCATCGAAGGAACCGTCAGGTTCAGAAAGGATGCGTTCAGATCATTGGAGAAGGCATACGGGCATCTGTGGGACGCACGTGCCGCAGACGCGACGGTGAACGGCAAGGGTTTGCGTCTGAAGGAATTTGTTGATCATAGTGGCCTGATGAAAAAAGCGGATGCCGAGAGATTTGAACTTCTCTCTTATTATCTTTTCAAAGAGAGAGGGATGTCATCCTTCCACGTCAGAAATGTGTTCGATCTGTTCGATGACGCCGAGATCGTTGTTGCAGATAGATCCGCGTTAAAGAAGCATGTGAAGGAGTGCGGAACCTTCCGGACCGTCAGCATGGACGGAGCGATAGCATTCATGCCTGACGCTCTGAGAACCTTTAACCGCGATTACGAACGACTGTGGGACTTCATTCCGGAGACGAATACCGCCGTTGAGATCATTCCGGAAGAGAGGTTCTGCGGTAAGCGTGAAACATTCGACCGGCTGATAGTTCAGATCAACGAAACATACGGGAACGGATCGTACGACGCGTGCGCTTCCGTCATGAGAAGATTATTGGAAGCTGCGTTGATCCTTTCATTCCGGTCGGTAGGGAAAGAAAACGATATCCTCCGTGACGGCAGATTCGTCCATTTTGACGAGTTGATGAAAAAAGCATACATATCATTTCCGTCACTGAACGCGGATGATCTTGAAGCGGCATCGAAGATAGGCGACTATTCTCATGCGGGACCCATGTACACATTCGGCGCCAATGACATAAATCTTGCCAGGAACGCTTACAGGAATGTTCTGGACACGCTGTTCCGCTTTTCTGATCCGCGTCCGCAAAATGAAATGAAAAAAGATTAAATATATATCTATGTAACAATTATGTACTTAACATGGTTGATACCAGAGAATACAGAGGCAGACCGGCGGCGCTTTTGCTCGCAGTCCTGATAGTGGCGGCGGTCGGTGTTTGGTGTTTGGTACAGGGAGCTCTTGTAATGGCTGCGGATTATGAGCTTCCCGTGATCGAAGGATTGGAGGACATGACCCAAGAGATGTTCGACCTAATTGTCAGTGCCGTTGGTGTGACCATGATGGTGATCGGGATCATAACGCTCATACTGGCACTCCTGTTGTTCAACGGATCCAGGATAGGCAGGACCCTGATAGTCATCGTACTTGTGCTCTCGATACTGTTCAGCATCCTTTCGTTTGTTGTCGGTGAGCCTGTAGGCATATTCATATTCGCATTGTCGGTGCTGTGTCTTTTGCTCCTGTACCGGCCGTCTGTGAAGGCGTACTTCAGAAGGTGATCCAAACCGGCACTCAGTGCCGTTCTTTCTTTTTCCTTTTAAACCTTATGCGAACATGTGACGTTCACTTCTTGAAGAAACTTTTCGATCTTTTTTGTGTGGTTTTACCATCAAGTTTTCTCAGACATTCCTTTTCCTCTTCCGTCACTTTCGTCGGAACCTCTATTTTGACGCGCAGGAAAAGATCTCCGCGTGAATCTGCCCTGAACTTAGGAAGTCCTTTCCCCGAAAGCCGGAGAACGGAACCGACCTGGGTTCCCGGAGGTATCGTTACTTTCGCGGTTTCCCCTTCGAGCGTTGTGACCTCTTCCTTGCCTCCGAGCACCAGACGCGGATATGTTGTAACGACGTCCGTCCACAGATTGATGCCGTCGCGATCGAACCGTGCGTCATCTTTCACGCGGACTATCACATAAAGATCTCCGGGCGGCCCTCCGCTGTATCCCGCATCCCCTTCGCCCTGGATGCGCAGCCTCGTACCGTTCTCGATGCCTTTCGGTATCGTGACGCTGACCGTACTGGTCTTTGATACGCGGCCGGAACCGCGGCATTTCGGACACCGGTCCTTGTACGTTCTTCCGGATCCGCTGCATTTCGGGCATTCGGCGACCGACGCTATGCGCCCGAACGGGCTGTTCCGGACCATCTGCATCTGACCTACGCCGCCGCATTGAGCGCATTTGTCAACTTTACCGTCCTTGCCGCCGGTGCCTCTGCAGTCCGTGCAGCCGGATGTCTTCGGAACCTGTATCTCCTCCGTCCTTCCGTCGAGGACTTCCTTCAGCGTCATGGCAACGTCATAACGCAGCGATTCACCCTGTGCGGGCGAGTTCTTTGTTCTTCTTGAACCGCCTCCGCCGAAGAATATGTCGAATATGCTTCCTCCGCCGCCGAATATGTCGCGTATGTCATCGAAGCGCGTGAAGTCGTCCCATGAGAACCCGCCGCCGCTGAACTGCTGGTTCACGCCGGAGTGCCCGTACTGGTCGTACGTTTTCCTTTTGTTCTCATCGGAAAGCACCTCATACGCTTCCGATATCTCCTTGAACTTCTCCTCCGCGACCTCTTTCGGATCCTTGGAGACATCCGGATGATTCTCTCTGGCAAGCCTTCGGTAAGCTTTCTTGATCTCGTCCTGTTCTGCGCCCTTGCCGACGCCCAATATTTCGTAGTAGTCTCTCGGCATCACTCTTCGTCCACTATCTTATAGTCTGCATCCACAAAGTCGCCATCGGCCTTTTTACTTTTGCGTTTGCCCTTTCTTTTTTCGTCGTCGCCGCATTCAGGTCCGCAATCGGTGCCGCAATCGGTGCCGCAGCCGGCATCCTGATATAATTTCCTGGTTATCGGCTCCATCGATTTGTAAAGGGCTTCCATCTTAGACTTTATCTGAGCACCGTCCTTTGTTCCCCTTGCCGCCTCAAGATCGGAGATCGCCGCTTCAACGCCCGCTCTCTCTTCATTGTTAACTTTCTCACCCAATTCGTTCAGCGAAGTGCGTATTGTGTATATCGCGGCCTCCGACTGATTCAGGAGTTCGATGTTCTCACGCTTCGCTTTGTCCGCGTCGGCGAAATGTGCGGCTTCATCAACCATCTTGTCGATGTCGTCTTTGCTCAGCTTGTTTGATGACATTATCGTTATCTTCTGTTCTTTACCTGTGCCTTTGTCCTTCGCCGAGACATTGATTATCCCGTTCGCATCTATGTCGAACGTCACTTCGATCTGCGGCAGACCGCGGGGCGCAGGCGGGATGCCGTCGAGGCTGAACTTTCCGAGCGATGTGTTGTCGCCCGCCATTTCCCTTTCTCCCTGGACCACGTGTATCTCCACCGACGGCTGATTATCCACCGCGGTTGAGAACACCTGCGATTTCTTTGTCGGTATTGTGGTGTTTCGTTCGATCAGTTTCGTTGCTATGCCGCCGAGCGTCTCTATGCTGAGCGAGAGCGGCGTCACGTCAAGCAGAAGGACGTCCTTCACTTCTCCGGAAAGCACTGCGCCCTGAACCGCTGCGCCCATCGATACGCACTCCATCGGATCGATGCCCCTCTGTATCTTCGAACCTATGAGATTCTCCACAAAATTCTGAACTATCGGCATCCTCGTCGGGCCGCCGACCATGATGATCTTGTTTATATCGTCCTTCGAAAGTTTCGCATCCTTCATTGCCGTTTCTATCGGCCCTTTGCATTTGTTCACTATCGGAGACACAAGTTCTTCCAGCTTTGCGCGAGTAAGCGTCTGCACCATGTGTTTGGGGCCTGACGCATCCGAGCTGATGAACGGCAGATTGATCTCGGTCTGCATTGTCGTGGACAATTCTATTTTCGCCTTCTCGCACGCTTCGCGCATTCTCCAGAAGGCCATGTTGTCCTTAGACAGGTCGATGCCTTCGCGCTTCTCGAACTCCTTGAGCACGTATGACGTGAGCACCTCATCCATATCCGATCCGCCCAGCTTCGTGTCGCCGGATGTCGATATTACTTCGAAGACGCCGTCGCTGAACTCCATTATCGTCACGTCCAGTGTTCCGCCTCCGAGATCGAACACCATGATCTTCTGCTCAACGCCGCTTTTCTCTAAACCATACGCCAATGCGGCCGCCGTCGGTTCGTTTATTATACGGACCACTTCAAGGCCCGCTATCGCGCCGGCGTCCTTGGTCGCCTGTCTCTGATTGTCATTGAAGTACGCCGGCACAGTGATGACCGCTTTTGATATCGTCTCACCGAGGTAAGATTCCGCGTCCCTCTTTACTTTCTGCAATATGAACGCCGATATCTGCTGCGGCGTGTATTCCTTGTCCAATATCTTTACCGTCTCTTCGGTGCCCATCTTCCTTTTGATGTTCTTGATCGTACCGTTCGGGTTTGTGACCGCCTGTCTCCTTGCCGGTTCTCCTACCAGCAGCTGATCGTCGGTCGTGAATGCTACGTACGATGGAAAGGCCTTTCCGCCCACGCTCGTCCCCTCTGCACTGGGGATCATTGTCGGTCTGCCTCCCTCCAGTATAGAGGCGGCCGAGTTGCTTGTTCCCAGATCAATTCCTATGATTCTTGACATTTCTGCTCACCTTCTTCTGTTTGTTTCTTTGTCACTTTAACTTTCGCGTATCTGATCACGCGGTCTCCTATCTTGTATCCTTTCATGAACACTTCCGTGATTATTCCGTCGGTGTCACCCGGTTCCGCGCAGAGCGCCTCGTGGATGCTCGGATCGAACTTTCCGTCCGTCGGTATCTCGGTCAATCCTCTTGATCCGAAGATCTTCATGAGGTTGTTCCGTATGCCGCTGACGCCTATTGCCAGATCGCTGTCCTTGTCCGCATGTGACAGTGCGCGTTCAAGGTCATCCGTGATCCCCAGCATTTCGGAGATGAGGGATTCCGTTGCGAACCTTCTGAATTCTTCGTTGTCCCTATGCGTCCTTTTCTTGTAATTGTCGAAGTCTGCCTGTATCCTTTTTGCGAGATCCATGTTCTCGGCGGCTTTCCCTTCTGCCTCCGCTATTTTCCTCTCTAGCGTCTCTTTGACCTTTTCGGCACCCGCTTTTGGAGACTTACCAGTCATGCAGTTACACTCCGTTAGTTGAATATAAATTAAAGAGGGGGTGTGACCCCTTTGTCCGTTCAGTCGTCCATGTCCATTCCGCCGGGCGGTCCCGGAGGTCCGGACGGCATGGGCGTTCCGCGCGCCGCGATGACATCGTCTATCCTGAGGATCATTACCGCCGCATCGGTGGCCGAGTTGATGGCCTGCTTACCTATTCTGTAAGGCTCGATGACGTCGAGTTTCATCATGTCCTCGACCTTGCCCGTGAACGGGTTGAGTCCTGCGTGTTTCTTGCCTGCCTTGTGCTGCTTCCTCATCTCGATGAGTATGTCTATCGGATCAAGGCCCGCATTCTCGGCGAGCGTTGTCGGGATTATCTCCATCGCGGATGCGAACGCGTCTATCGCGATCTGTTCCCTTCCGCCGACTGATGCCGCGTACTCTCTGAGGCCCATTGCCAGTTCAACGGCCGTTGAGCCGCCGCCTGTGACCATCATTCCGTCTTCGATGGCAACTTTCACTACACTCCATGCGTCAATGAGCGATCTCTCGATCTCGTCGATGACGTGTTTCGTACCGCCCCTTATGAGTATGGATACGGCCTTCGTGTCCTTGAGGTCGGTGACGAATGTCATCTCCTCATCCTGCATCTTCTTGACCTCTATGAGGCCGGCCTCGCCCAGATCTACCTTCTCAAGTTCATCGAACTTGTTCACGACGTTAGCGCCGGTGGATTTTGCGAGTTTCTCCATGTCGTCCTTCTTGACGCGCCTGGCAGCGTATATTCCCTCTTTGGCGAGGAAGTGCTGCGCGAGATCGTCTATGCCCTTCTGGCAGAACACTGCGTTCGCGCCTACCGATTTTATCTTCTCTACCATCCTCTTCAGCATGTTCTCCTCTTCTGCGAGGAATGCGCCGAGCTGGCTGGGATCGGTGATCTCTATCTTTGCATCGATCTCCGTCTTCTTCACTTCGAACGGGGCGTCCATCAATGCGACCTTGGCGCCCTTTATGAGCCTGGGCATGGACGGGTGTACCGGTTCCTTGTCGATGATCAATCCTTTTGTCAGGATCGTGTCATCCATTGAGCCTCCCGTTACTTTGACGACCTGTATGTTCCTGAGGTCTGCGGTCATCTTTCCGTCATCTTCTTTCTCGACGATCGTCTTCACCGCGTTGACTACAAGATCTCCGAAGAACTCTTTGGAGTTGTTGACCTGTTTGCTTATCATCGCCGTCTCTGCGATCTTCTTCAAGAGTTTGTCGTCTTTCAATGACACTTTTGCGGAAACGTCGACGAGTATCTCCTGCGCCTTTGCGTTAGCCATTCTGTAACCGCTTGCGATTATCGTCGGGTGAACGCTTGAGTCGACCATGTCGATCGCCTTCTTCAGGAGTTCGCCTGCGATTATGACTGACGTCGTTGTACCGTCGCCGACTTCCGCATCCTGTGTTTTAGCGACCTCTACGAGCATCTTCGCCGCCGGGTGCTGTACGTCTATCTCTTTCAAGATCGTGACACCGTCGTTGGTGATTATCACATCGCCCATCGAATCGACGAGCATCTTGTCCATTCCCCTCGGACCGAGGCTGCTTCTAACTGCGTCTGATATCGTCCTTGCGGCCGCGATGTTGTTAAACTGAGCGTCTTTTCCTTTATCCCTCTTGGTACCCTCTTTGAGTATCAAGATGGGTGCGTTACCCATACCCATAGTCTTCATACCTCCAAATATTTCGGAACTTTATTTGGCTAAAGTTAGTTCTTCTATATAAACGTTATCTTTTTGTACCGAGCATATTTTTATCAAGAAACCGTGTGAACACCGATCTCTGAGAACAAATCGGACTGTTTAATTCCTGAACTGTTCAAAAACAATCTCTCCTATGAGAATCAACTCCGTCCGGTCAAATACTCAGAGCCGGGGTCGCTTAAGCATCGGTCAGGAGAGTCAAAAAATTGAACGCAGAGAGATGTGGAATTTTTCAACAAAGAAGGATTATATATCCACTATATATTATGCTTTTCTGTGCGAAGAACGCACGGAAGGAGGAGTAAAACAATGAAGGAGAATCAGTATCCCGGTCGCTATATGCTGCAGGGGCTAAGTTTCGATCTTTTTTCTGAAGACGGATTTCAAGCCTTGCACCAAGCGACGATGGACGTGTTGGAGAACAACGGTATCATGGTGACTGACAAAGAGGCTCAGGAGATCTTCAAAAAAGGAGGTTGCCACGTCGATGTGAAAACAAACATGGTAAGGATCCCGGAGAAGATAGTGAAGAAGGCATTGTCAACCGTGCCTTCGAAATTCTACCTCTACGGGCGTGATGGAAAGGCCATTGCCATGGAGTGCGGAGGAAAGGTGCACTATACATGTTTCGGGACCGGGATCCAAATGTGCAATTATCTCGGGAATGGGAAATTCGAAACGATGGATTCAACTAAGAATGATCTCATCAACTGCGGTAAGATTGTGGATTGGGCGGAGAACATGGACTTCTTCTCGCTTCCCGTATCGGCAAGAGATGTTGCGGGGAAAGGAATGGTGGATGTGCATGAAATGTTCATTTCTATCAGATCAACATCAAAACACTTCCATCATGTTGATCCCGTGGGCATCCATGTTGATTACTATTGGGAACTTGTGAAAGCGTTCTACGGAGGGGACGAGCAGATGGCCTTCGATATGCCGCTGTGCTCGCTTTTGATCTGTCCCACCAGTCCGCTGGGGCTTTGCGACAATGCTTGTCAGGTCATCATAAAAGGAGCAAGATTCGGGATGCCTGTCAATGTCCTCAGTATGGCAATGTCCGGCGGAACATCGCCCGTGTTCATCGCGGGAACCCTCGTTACACATAACGCAGAAATTCTCTCCGGCATTGTTCTCAGCCAGCTCACGGTGCCCGGGGCGAAGAATTGGTGCGGATCATCAACGACTTGCTTCGATCTTCTGCACGGAACCGCTCCGGTCGGCGCTCCTGAACTTGCACTGATCAGTTCATCCGTAGCCAAATTGGGACAGCGTTACGGCTTACCGACCTTTGTGGCCGGCATATAGACCGATGCGAAGGTACCGGACGCTCAGGCGGCTCATGAAAAGACCATTACCGGTCTTTTACCGTCCTTGGCCGGTGCCAACGCGATATACGGAGCAGGCATGGTGGAACTCGGAATGACGTTCTCCATGGAGCAGCTTGTGATCGACAATGACATGATCTCGATGTTCAAGAAAGCCATGGAAGGTGTTGTCATCGATGACAAGACGCTTGCGATCGATTCGATCAAGGAAGTAGGCGCGGGTAATGATTTCATAGGACAACCGACCACGATGGAGTACATGGGCATACAGTCCAAGCCGCACTTGTTCAACCGCGAAATGCTGGGAGACTGGAGGAACGCGGGAAGCAAGGATGTCGTGGAAATTGCCCACGAGGTCGTCAAAGATGTGATAAAGAACCACAAGGTCCTCGAGATCCCCGCAGACAGGCTGAAAGCAATGGAAGATGTCGTGAAAAGAGCAGATGAGGATTATGCGAAGACACAACAGGAGGAGGATTGAAATGTCGCAGGAAGAATTGAACAAAAGAGCAAAGAACGCAGTCACGACCTACCAGAACAAAGAGGCGGCGGCCATTGCACAGCAGGCTATTTCGGAAAAAGCGGATCTTGTTGATCTGATCCAGAACGGATTCACGGCCGGAATGACGGAAGTGGGGGATCTTTTCGGACAGAAAAAGCTGTTCCTGCCGCACGTAATGGCGGCGGCTGCGGCGCTGGAAGCGGCCGTTAAGATCCTCACTCCCGAACTGGAAAAGTCGGGCAAATCGGTCGGAGAAGGATTGGGTAACGTTGTCATATGTTCGATAGAGGGAGATATCCATTCCATAGGGAAGGATATCGTTGCCATTATGCTGAAATCCGCAGGGTTCAATGTTTTCAATATAGGAAGGGACGTTGAGCTTGGAATAATTGTGCAGGCGTGCAAGGATCACAAAGCGATCGCAGTGGGAACTTCCGCCCTCATGACGTCAACAATGCTTGGACAGAAGACATTCGAAGGACTCCTGAAAAAAGAGGGAATAAGGGATAAGATCCTTACGAACGTCGGCGGCGGTCCCGTTACACAGAAGTGGGCAACGGACATAGGTGCGGACCTCTACACAGAGAACGCATCTGACGCCGTCGCAAAGTTCACAGCGGCCTTGAAGTAAACCATTGGGGCCGAAGGCCCCTCTCTTTTTATTATCAGGAATTGCAACGGATGCCAAACAGCAAGGAAAACGATGAAAGGAACGGTATGCGCAACGTCATACCGCTGAAGATGTTTGAAAGGACGGCTTACGCCGTCCGTTTGTGTCGCCGTTCATTTCTTGGTATTTTTCCTGAAGATCTCACAGCTGTTGATCTTGACGTCAAGAATACTTTCGATGTTCATCTTCGCCGCTATTCCTCTCGGCGCTCCGGGCACACCGGTTATCACACCGATCTTCAGCTCTTCCCTGAGTTCCCTCATGAGATACTCGTCGGCTATCTCAAGGGTTGAGACACCAAGCTTCTTCGCAACGTATTCCTTGGCCTTTCCGATCTTCATGTTCTTCGAGAACTGCATTCTGGCAACGAGGTCGCCGGCAGATCTTATACCGCCCATTCCGGCGGTCATGTAGTGGGGGATCGCCATTCCGGCGGTGTCCCCCACCCCAACCTATATGCCGTCTACCTTGGCGATCTCCACCATCGCTTTGCCGCATCTCGTGATCGCATCAAGCGGAACCGTTTCACACATCGGTATTCCGCCGACACCCATTCCCATGTTCACGTGGCAGGGTATCTTCGCAACCTTTATGCATTCCTTTATGAACGTCACCGAACGTGCCAGATTCCACGCCAAACTTTTGCTCGTATTTGTGTTGACGACCGGTCCGAATACGTTTGCTCCGGCTTTCTCGGCGAACTTGATCTGCTGGTGCGGATATTTTCCGGCAACCGCTTCTCCGGCGTATTCGATCGATCCGTGGATACCCATGATCGATTCTCCCGCCATGCCGATCATGATGTACGCGTCGGGGCACGCTTTCCTGAGTTTTTCGGCACCTCTCAGCGTACCCACGAAATCGGCATCACCGGCTGATGCGGTGGTGTCGAAATTGAACCCGTCCGCGCCGGCTGCGTTCATCCTCGTTGCAACGTATTCTATATCCCTTGCCAGATGATCCGCCGTGAGTTCCGCGGCGGTCATCGCCTCTTCTATTTTGAATTCCCTCATCAGGTCAGTCGGGTTCCCGTAAGGTCCGTCGGGTGCATAATACAGGCCGGCGTTCGGCATTGCGCCGTAGAAGAACGGAACAGTTATCTGATTCTGGATCTGTTCCATCGTCTGCATTTCATTCGATATGATCGGTTTCACCGGTTTTATGCTGTAGTCCGCGTGAGCAAGTTCGAACGTGTCCGCGGCAAGCGCTCTTTCATGGAGCATCGCCGATTCAAGTCTTCCGACATCGACGCCGTTGCCGCTGTTGCCGTTGTCGCCGGTGAAATCCAGCTGTCCTATGTCATATGTCAACACAACTTCGTTGCCGGGCTCAACACCGACGATCCTGTCCCGGGTCATCAGTATTCCCAGTAACACTTCAACCTCATTTGCATTCAGGACCGGTATCTCTCCCATGTCGGCCGCGTCTGCCATACCGTCCTGGATATCATCCATGAACTGCTTCTTCGTCATGGTGATCCTTTTTCCGTCGCCTCTCCGCGTATAGTATTCCGTCATTGTGATCACCTCTTGATCGCCTTTGCTTTGTTGGTGGTTTCGCTTGCCGTCTCTCCGTAGATGTCGGCACCGATCTTGTCAGCGTATGACTGAGTGACCGGTGCTCCTCCTACCATTACGACAACCTTGTCACGAAGCCCCTGGGCTTTCAGAATCTCTATTATATCTTTCTGCACGACCATCGTCGTCGTCATAAGAGAGGACATTCCGCACATTGTGCATCCTTCCTTGATCTTCTTTATGAATTCGTCATTGGGTACGTCCCTTCCCAGGTCATGCACGTCGAACCCGGCGCACTGAAGCATGGTCGAACATATGGATTTCCCGATGTCATGGACGTCTCCCTGCACCGTCCCCATGACCACGGATGCCCTTTTGGTGCTGTCCCCGCTTTTAGATAGTTCGGGTCCGAGCACAGCGATCGCGTCCTTCATTCCCGCCGCGGCGCTCATCACATGTGGCAGAAACAGTTTTCCTCTTTCGAAGAGGATACCTACCTGCGTCATCCCCTCGCCCATGGCATCGATTATCTCGGTGGCGGCGAGTTTATTCTTTCTAGCATTTTCGACTGCATTTTTTATGTCAGGTACCTTACAGGATATCATCGCGTCATACAACTCTTTTTTATCATCTGGCAATTTCCTCCCCCTCCGAAAGGATAATATAATTGCGGAACTTAATATTATTGCTTGTAAATTTCCGGAATATACGATTTCGGATGCGTGGAACTACTTCCGCGTGCGGTCATCAATGAGGCGTTTGCGCATGACAACGCTTCTTTCTTTGTATCCAAGACATTCATAGAACTTCTTTGCGGGGAAATTCGCGGAACCTGTGTTCAGTGTCAGCAGAAACGTATCATTTTTCCGGCACCAGTCCTCCGCGCATTCGATGAGTCCTTTGCCCAACCCCTTTCCGCGCAATTCTTCCTTCACAAAAAGACCAAGGAGATAACCGGTCTCCTCGCATGTGAACTGATCTTTGGACATACCCATCCACAACATCCCTTTCCTTTCCTTTGAATCATTTTCAAGGATGAACGTCTCGGAACGCATCTCTTTTCCGGCGGCCAACGCCGCGTTAAGTATGTCATCGATCCAAAGACCGGATTGTTCCGCTTCCTCATCAGGCACGGAAAGAAGGATGCTTTCCCTCATGCAGTCCGCTACGAACGATGCGTCATCGTTTTCGGCCTTTCTCAATTTATATCCGTCTCCGGGGAAGCGCAGGTCCGTCATCATTGTGCGATCGCGCTCATAATAGATTAACATCGTCCGTTTGTCATACGGCACGTGTGTGGTGAGAATGCTACAACGTCTTGAACACAGATAAATAGAACGATCCTCATTTCATAGGCGGCCGGAGCCGCAGACTGCAGGTCTACGATAAGTGTTATATAGTTGCCTTGTATCCCACGTTCTGGTATGACGGCCATAGCGGCGGGGTAACACCCGGTCCCATTCCGAACCCGGCAGTAAAGTCCGCCTGCGTCTCTGTCTGTACTGTATTGCGCGAGCGTACGGGAACATGGAAACGCTGTCAACCACTTTTTCATCTTATTTGTTAATACGTTAACGTGTATGTTGTGCACCTGCGTGCGATTAAGACAATTATTTGTATCGCAACGACAATGGGCGTGCGATGATACTTATCAAACTCGGCGGCAGTGTGATAACGGATAAATCTGAATACAAACGATTCAGGAAGGACGTTGTCTCAAGACTGTGCCGAGAAATAAAGGAATCCGGAAAGAGCGTGATGATCGTCCACGGCGCCGGTTCGTTCGGACATGTTCTCGCGAAACGTTCTGAACTTCATGAGGGACATCTGCGAAACGATCAGATCAACGCCTTGGCAATTGTCTCCAGAGATGTCAGGGAACTCAATAACATGGTCGTATCTGAACTTATAGAAGCCGGGATCCCGTCGGTCTCGGTGCCCACCGGGTCCTGCTTCGTCATGGATGACGGCAAACTGATTATTAACGATACAGAAGTTATCAGCAGATACGTGGAACTGGGCATCGTTCCGGTAATGTTCGGTGATGTTGTGCTTGACCGCAGGAAAGGATTCGGGATATGCTCCGGAGATTCCGTGATGATGTCTCTTGCGGATCTTTTCTCACCGGAAAAGGCGGTCTTCGTTTCGGACATAGACGGACTTTACGACAGAGACCCGAAAACGGCGAACGACGCAAAATTCATTTCGGATGTTAACGAAAACATACTCAGCGGTATACCCACGGAGACAACGGTTGCCGACGTGACCGGCGGAGTGCGCGCAAAAATGAGAGCGATGCTCGACATGTGTTCCGACGGCAGGGATTGTATACTCGTTAACGGTACGGAGGACGGACGGTTGCTGTCCTTGCTTAAAGGCAAGGATGTGAAATGCACAAGAGCGAGGAAATGAGATGACGATCATGAAAGAAAGGAAGGCGGAACACATCGAGATATGCGTAAACGAGGATGTGGCCCCGGGATACTCCTATTGGGATGACATACGCCTCATACACGAGGCGCTTCCCGAACTGAGCGCGGATGACATAGACCTAAGCGCAACGGTCCTCGGAAAAAAATTGGATTTTCCGTTCATTGTGACCGCGATAACCGGAGGGTTCGACGGCGCTGAGAGGATAAATGCGAACATTGCGGAAGCCTGCGCTGAGCTGAGGGTCGGTATGGGCATCGGCAGCCAGAGAGCGGCCGTCGAGAAGATCGATGAGAAAAGTTACTCCGTTGTGAAAGAATATGATGTTCCGCTTGTTATCGGCAACATAGGTGCGCCGCAGCTTGTCGCGCAAAGGAAGAAGAAAGCATTCACCGACGACATGATCGGTTCCGCGATGGACCTCATATCGGCGGATGTCATGGCGATCCATCTGAACTTCCTGCAGGAGATGATCCAGCCGGAAGGCGATACCAACGGGCGCGGCTGTTTCGATGCGATACGCGGTCTTGCCCGGAAATACCCGATCATGGTCAAGGAGACCGGCGCCGGCATATCTTCAAAAACAGCGAAGAGATTGAGCGGGATCGGGATAAAGGCGATAGACATAGCGGGAATGGGAGGAACGAGCTTCTCGGCGGTCGAGATGCACAGGGCCTTCCGTAAAGACGATCTTATGATGGCGGAAGTGGGCGAGGCGTTCTTCGACTGGGGGATACCAGCGCCCGTTTCGCTCATGTCCGCCGGAAACGGCATTCCGATCATTTCCAGCGGCGGCATATTGGACGGATTGCATGTTGCCAACTCGATCGCATTGGGCGCATGCTGCGCCGGCGCTGCCAACCTGCTGCTCCTGGATGCGCTGGAATCGTCCGACGCCGTTAAGAACAGACTGATCGCCATACGCGAGGGTCTCAGAACGGCGATGATGCTTACCGGTTCCGAGAACATTCGAGAGCTTTCGAAAGCAGACCGAATCATACTCGGAAGAACAAAAGAATGGATGGATCAGATATGATCGATGTTAAGAAGATACTTGCGAAATACTCCGAAGAACTGAACGGGCCGATGGATGCGTTCCTTCCTCCTGAGAAACCGGACAACCTGATGGCCGCCACCGTGCAATATCCGCGGGCCGGCGGGAAAAGAATGAGGCCGGCGATGGTGCTTGCGGCCGCCGGCGCCGTCAACGGAGATAAAAAGAAAGCGATGCCCTTGGCAGTCGCCATTGAATATATCCACAATTTCACGCTGATACACGACGACTACATGGACGGCGATGAGAAGAGAAGAGGTATGGACACGATCCACATGAAATACGGCGGACCGACCGCCATACTCGCCGGCGATGCGTTATTTGCGAAGGCGTTCGAAGTGATCGCCCATCTGGATGTTCCGGATAACGTGATGCGCGAGGTTCTCAAAGTAGTGACGAGAGCCGTATGGGACCTTGCGCGCGGTCAGCAGATGGACGTGAACAACGAGAACGGCGAAGAGGTCACCATGGATGAATACATTGAGACCATCAGGCTGAAGACGAGTGTCCTGTTCGCGGCGGGCGCCGCAGGCGGTGCCCTGGTGGGCGGTGCCAGTAAGGATACAGTAAATGCGGTGCACGAATATGCGATGCTGCTCGGTGTCGCGTTCCAGATGTTCGATGACGTGCTCGGACTCGTGGGCGATCCCGTCAAACTCGGAAAATCCGTCGGAAACGACATACGCAAAGGAAAGAGTACCGTGATGGTAACGCATGCGCTGAAAAATATCAATGATCCGGAGATCATGAAAGAATTCCGCTCAATACTCGGTAAATCGGGTGCATCCGAAGACGACATCGGAAAAGTAAGAAAGATCATGGAAGATACGGGAAGCATAGAATTCGCGATCAGTATGGCTGAAGGTTACACTAAGCGCGCGATCGAAAAACTAAGTTGTCTGGGGCCGGGAGAGGACAAGGATTTTATGATCGCTTTAGCCGAATATGCCATGAAAAGGGACGTTTAATCTTCTATCCCGGTCTGCACTATGCGGTAAAGCGCAGACCTTCCTTCGGGAAGGCTGCGGTGCTTCACTATAACGGCGGCGCGTTTTCCGCTGCCTCTTTTTTCAACTCTTATTATTGTTTTTGCGTTGTGGTTTATCACGTGCCCGCCGAGGAACTCGAACGCTCCGGTTCCGATGTTGGTGTATACTTGCGATGTTATCAGAACGGCGACGTTATTCTTTCTTGCAGCGTTCAGCAGTATCTCGGTCTGCCTCGTCAGTTCGTTGCGGACGGAACTGTCGTCCGATCTCAGGCGATAGAACATGGTCATCGAATCAACGATTATCAGGCCGACCGCGTCGGCGGATTCCGCCTGCCTTGCAGCTTGCGTTATCCCATAACTTTGTTCATCGAAATTATGCGCCGAAAATATCAGAATGTCCTTAGTGTATGATTCATCGGCGAATATCTGCCCTATCCTTTCCGCCGACAGGCCTTCGGTGTCAATGTACGCAACCTTTTTCCCGGATCTCGCAACATTGTACGCCAACTGTAAACATATGTTCGTCTTTCCCGTTCCCGCTTCACCGTAGAGCAGCGTAACGCTTCCGTTCTCGATGCCGCCGCCTAAAAGATTGTCGATGGACGGACACATGAGAGGTATGCGTTTCACGGTACCACATCATAAATAAAGGGAAAGATGTTGAAAAAGGTTTGTCATTCTTCTTCCTTTTCGCGGTCGGATGTATCCTTTACGGGTTTCACATCCTTCAGATTGTAAGAAACACCTTCCTGATATTGCTCACCTTTGCGGAAATAGAACGGGATCGCCAATATCGTCATGACCGCAAACAGTATGACGGCGATCGCAACTATTGCAACGATCACTATCATAGCGATCCACGCCAGGTCTCTCAGTATCTCCGGATTGAGGCTTATGTAGACTATTACCGCTACGATCGCCGCAACTCCGATGAAAAGGAGCGGCACTCCTTTTGTCATCACTGATTTTCTTTTAAGATTTGATTCTTCCATGGTATCAGCTCCTCGAAGGCATGAACGGTAAAAGCGATCCTGCCAGTTCTCTCAATGTCATTGATTGTATCACGATCTTCCCCGGACCTGTGAGAGTTGTAACGAACAATCCTTCTCCGCCGAACAGCGCCGTCTTTATGCTTCCCGCGGACGTTATATCGAATTTCACGGAATCCTGCCAGGCGACCGCGTTGGATGTGGAAACCTTGTACATCTCGCCGGGTTTGAGGTCAACGAGTATAAGATCTCCGCACGCCTCAAGGAATGCTATACCTTTACCGCTGAGCTTCTGCAGTATGAATCCTTCTCCGCCGAACAATGCCGAGCCCAGTTTTCTTTGGAACGCCACTTCAAGGTTCACGCCTCCTTCCGCGCCCAGATACGCCGTCTTCTGAGCGATCCATGTGCCTTCGCTTATGTTCAGATCGAGTATCTTCCCGGGCGCATCTCCTCCCAGGCCGACGATGCCCCTTCCTCCGTTGACCGTATATTTCACCAAAAAGAGCGATTCGCCCATGAACAGCCTTCCCAGACTTTTCTTTATGCCTCCTTTGGCGACGGCTTCCATGGTCATGTTCCCGGTCATGTATTTCATGGCGCCGGCCTGTGAATAGAATTCATCTTCCGGTCCCAATTCTATGTTGGCGAACTGCAGATTGGACCCCGTTATCGTGTATTTCATTTCCAATACCCCATATAATGGCAATATGCTTGTTAAATACAATATGGTTGCGGTAATAAATATTTAGTAATCTTGTTCCATGGTCGTATCATGTACAATGAAAATGAAATATTGGGATGCGGCGCCGAGGCGACCGTTCACAAGACCGAATACCTCGGGCGGAACGCCGTTGTGAAGATGCGGAGCCCGAAGAGATACAGGGATCCGGAATTGGACACGTATCTCAGATCGACGAGAACAAAGAACGAGGCGCGCATAATGGCCGAATCCCGAAAAGCGGGTGTCAGGACGCCGGTGATATATGACATTGACATCAATGAATGCAGCATAACCATGGAACACATAGACGGCCGGAAGATCAAGGACATGCTGGACAACGAACCGTCGGCGGCAAACGAACTTTGTAAGAAGATCGGCGTCGCAATATCCAGACTGCACAACGGAAGGATCTCGCACGGCGATCTTACAACATCCAACATGATACTCATGCCCGACGGCGAGATTTGTCTCATTGACCTTTCCATGGGGAGCACCTTGGCGGAGATAGAGGATCTTGGTGTTGATATACATCTGATGCAGAGGGCGTTCACATCTGCCCACTCGGACCTTGACGCAGGTATGGATGTGATAATTGACTCATATGTGAAGAATATGAATGATGCGGACGCCGTGCTCAAACGCGTTGACGAGATAAGGGGAAGAGGGCGCTACACATGAGGTTGAAAGTAATAACCTCCAACTCCGGAAAGGTTAACGAATACAGAGAAGCGCTGTCGTCGTTCTCGATTACCGCCGATCCGGTGAAGATACAATACGATGAGATACAATCTTCCGATCCTGAAGAAATCGTGAGGAAAGGGATGGATCATCTGAAAGCGTCCGGAATATCGGATTTCATAATAGACGATTCCGGAATGTTCGTTGATTCGCTGAACGGGTTTCCCGGCGTTTACTCGGCTTACGTCCAAGAAACGATAGGAAATGCAGGTATCCTAAAACTTATGGAAAATGTAAGTGATAGAAAAGCAGTTTTCCTGTGCTGCATAGGATGCAACATAAGCGGAAAGGATATCATGGTCACCGGTAAATGCGACGGCGTCATTTTAGAAAAGGAAGCGGGAGCGGAAGGTTTCGGATACGATCCGATATTCAGCCACGACGGGAAAAGGTCGCTCGCTGAGATGCCGCTGAGCGAGAAGAACAATATATCGCACCGAGGTAACGCCGTCAAACTCCTTGTGAAAGAAATTGAAAAAATGATCAGATGATGCGAAATTATAATAACGGAATCCGCATCCTCGGACAAAGGGTCTATGGGTTAGCCTGGCATACTTGTGGCTTTGGGAGCCACTGACTCCGGTTCAAATCCGGATAGACCCACCACTACTATACTGGCTGATGTGATTTTTAGACCGTTTGAAGCGTTAATACGGGGTTTGGGTCCAAAGTGATAGACCCATTGCTCGCGCACTGGCTGACCCGGCTTGCGGACAGCTTGATGCGTTTCGATAAAATTCCCTTCTCTTTTCATGTTTTTCAGCCCATTCCCAGGGCGAATTTGTTCATTGCACGGGTCATGTCGTCCATGTCAAGGCCGAGGTATTTCATGCACTGTTCGAGGGAGTCGTGACCCATTATCTTCGCTATCACCGGAAGGCAGAGATCGCCGCTCTCCTTAGACAATGAACGATACATCTCTCTGCCGAACGTCCTCCGCAGAGTGTGGTTCGAGATGTCCCGATAACCGATGTCCGGTCCGAGACTCTTCAGCTGAGCGTCTATGCTCACTCCCTTTTTCGAATACTCATAGAGACGATTTCCGCGGGACCACATCAGTAACGTTTCCGGAACCTTCGTTGACACCGGGAACTGTGATCTTGCGAGATTGATCAGGGCATCCCGATAGTTCACGTATCTGCGCAGTACGTTTTCCGTGTCGCGGTGATATGGAACGCGACGCGGCTTGCCGCCCTGCATCCCTTTACCAAGAACGTCAACGTATGTTCCGCTGAAGCTGTTCGGCTTTAACCGTAACACTTCAATGCGTCTCATGCCGAGACACAGTTCACAATGAACGATGAGTTCCTGCATAGGGCTCTTAGGTAACGTTATGAGCTTCTCCGCCTGGTGCGTCGTCAGCCAATCGGCATTCGGGCGCATGTCGGCGGGCCACCGGATCTTCATATCTTTGACGATATTGTTTCCATAATGGGTTGTCCACTTCCGTATAGCGGCCATGTATCCTCTTCGCGTACTGACCGTGAATCCCTTCTCCGTGAATTTATCGAGTAAGAACTTGATATCGGATGCGTCTATCTTCCAAGGCATGTCGTTACGGTTGTTCGCTGTCAGAAGATCTATCATGGTGCTGGTGCACTGACAGTAGCTCTGAACAGAACGCGCGGACAGTACGCTCTCTTTAGTGAGATCGGTACGCATCTTCTCCACTGTTGCCTTAGGGGACTGAGGGAATTTCGACATACTCACCTCCTCCTTCGTCCGTCAGAACATCATTTAACGCTCCTCCGGCCCCTGCTGTTGGGTTGTTGTTCATTCTCTTGCCTCTTTGTTTCTGGTATATTCTATTACCATTGTTACCATTGATGTCAACAAAGATATATATGCCTTTGGTAACAATACCATTGATGTGAAAACATGGTGCTGATTGGTAAAAGCAAATTTGATGGGAACAGACGTGTGAGCTTGATCAAGAAATTGGCGGACCTTATGGATCTGATCGATGGTGATGAAGTTCAATATTACATCGAGGACGGCGAAGTTATCGTCAGGAAGAAGACGAAGGAGTATCCCGGCGGATTCGACCTCGAAGGTGAGGAGATAAAGGAACGCTTGCGTGATTATGAGGAGTCGCTGTGCGGCGTGCCGCCGGAGGAGTTCGCGGATGAGGATGAGGCACGCAGGTACGCAGAGGAACAGTACGCGAAGGATAAGGTTACGAGACAATTGTTAAAGAAGGAAATGGAAAAGAAGTAAGCGGCGCAATAGTACCTGCGGCCCCTGGACCGATGACTTGAAGATGATCATCTCTCGTTCATGGACCGCATGAACGCCGCGGCGAATATGGGATAGTGCTCAACGCCCCTGTCATCAACGAAGGTGTTGTTGTTCTGCAGTTTGATTCCTCTTTTCACCTTGTATTTGTCCGACATCAGAGAGTTCAGGGACTTGGACTGTTTGTTATTTCCTGATTTGACCTCTATAGCCGTGGCAACGCCGTTCAGATTGAGGACGAAATCTATCTCAAGCGTCCCGTTCTTCTCGAAATAGAATATCTCATATCCTTCCTTTGTTAACATATCGGCTGCGATGTTCTCCATCACGGCTCCTTCGTTTATCTCCAGATCTTTACTCAAAATGGCCGCTGCCGTCCCTTCTTCCATCATAGCCGTCAGCAGTCCGGTATCCTGCATGTAAACCTTGAACGCATTGTTCCTCCTGTTGGAGACCAGCGGCAATGCCGGTTCGTGAAGGTTGTAGCACAATCTTATTATTCCGGCCTCATTCAACCATAGGAGGCCGTTGCCGTATGTGTCATATCTGCTTCCGTCCTTTCCTTCAACTTCGGCGAACATGAACCTTTTGCTGCTTCTTGCGAGGTGGCTCGGTATTGATCGGAACGTTGCTATGACTCTGTTCTTCTCACGCGCGGGAGCGTATTTCGCTATGTCATCGAGATAAAGTTTGACTATGTTCTTCTGTACGTTCAGCACATTCCCGAAATGATTCGTTTCTTTGAACATCTTTACCGCTTCGGGCATCCCGCCCACGATCATATGCCATCTGAAATATTCATTGAACATGTCCAGGAACAGTTTTTCTGTAGGTTTCTTTTCAGTGAGATTGTTCTTGACGATGTCTATTGTATCCTGCCGAACATCCATCGCCCACAGGAATTCCTCGAAATCGAGCGAGGACATCTCGAACGAATCCTCATATCCTACTGGGTACGATGATACTTCCTTGTACCTCACTCCCATGAGGGAACCCGAACCGATTATATCGTACCTTCCGTCTATGGTGAAGAATTTGAAGGATGTTCTTGCGTTGGGGCAATTCTGTATCTCATCAAGGAAGATCAGCGTGTCACCGGGGGTGAACTTGATGCGCGGGAAGCGTGCGGACATGTTCCTGATTATTGTGTCTACATCTCTGTCCCCTGCGAATATCTCCGCATAAGACGGATTTTCTTCAAAGTTGATGTATACATACGAAGAATAGTTCTTCTTTCCGAAATCATCTATCGAGTGCGTTTTCCCGACTTGTCTGGCGCCGCGTATGAGCAATGCCTTTTTCTTCGGATTGTTCTTCCATTCGATCAGCTGATCCGTGATCTTCCGCCTGAGCATAACATGCAAAATGTTGCTATACTATTTTAACATACACTATTCCATATGACTTTTAGATATAATGTTACACTATTCTACATGACTTTTTAACATAATGTGACATCATTCAATACGACCTTGGAATAACATAACCGCTTCTGAATCCGAGCAGCATAAGCAATAAAGGACGAACGAACAGCATGGCGAGGAGATAAAGGAACGCTTACGCGATTATGAGGAGTCGCTCTGCGGCGAGTCGCCGGAGCAGTTCGCCGACGAAGACGAAGCGCGCAGGTTCGCAGAGGAACAACGTGCGAAGGACAGGGCTTTGAGGCAGCTACATTCAGAGGAACATCGCCATATAGTGCGGCATTGTGACCTTCTTATCGTTGACGCCGATATTTCCGGATATTAGTTTCAACGCATACGGGGGGTTGAATCTTTTTACGAATTCATCCAATGATAACGTCTTCCCGTTCTTGGATTTCACTTCCAGAGGAATTATCTTTCCCTTTTCTGTCAGCAGGAATTCGATCTCCTGTCTGCTTTCGCCGGGTTTGTAGTAATTAAGCGTGATCCCTTTCTTTAGGAGTATGTCTGCCACCAGATTCTCATATATGCCGCCTTTCGCCGGGCCCTTCAATGAATTCTCGTATATCTCCGTTTTCATGTCAAAACCGTGCATCGCAACCAGAAGACCAATGTCCGCCATGTACACCTTGAAGTAACCTGTCTGATTGTACGATGGCAGCGGGAATGTGGGTGTTGAAACGTTATAGCAGAATTTGATCAGTCCTGCATCCCTGAGCCATTCCAGACTGCCTTCGAATGTCTTCGCGCCTGCTCCCTTCTCAACCACGGAATACTGGAATTTCTTGTTCTCTTTCGCAAGTTGCGCAGGTATTGAAAGGAAACAGCTCCTGACCTTCGGTTTTTCCGTCTGTGGAGCGTATTTTGCAATGTCCGCTAAATAACTTGAGATTATCCTCTGCTGTTCCTCGTGAACCGTGCTGAAATTGTTCGTTTCTACGAACACGTTCACGACTGAAGGCATCCCGCCGACAATGGCGTATTCCTTCAGTCTTTCGGTAAAAACGTCGTTTACGGCTGATGGGATTATCTTCTTATCATCGAAATATTCCCTCATGTATCCTATTCGGACGTCGTCATAACCGGCGGCCCACAGGAATTCTTCGAAGTCCAGAGAATACATCTCGATCTGCCTTTCATAGCCGACCGGTATGGATCTTGTGCTCTTGTATGCGATCCCGAGCATGGAACCTGATGCTATGCAATCGAATCTTCCGTCCTCCGCTATGAACTTCAATGCTGTTCTCGCATTGCCGCATTCTTGAATTTCGTCCAGGAACAATAGTGTCTTGCCTTCTTCGAACCTGGCCGTTCTGTCTCGGGCCGAGATCCTTTTTATTATCTCGTTCATTTCCAGGTCGCCTTCGAAGACATCTTTGAACTGCGGCCTCTGCATGAAATTGATCTCAACGATATTCTCATAATTCTGTTTCCCGAACTCGCGGATTATGAATGTCTTCCCTACCTGCCTTGCGCCGTTCACCAGGAGGCACTCCTTCTTCTTTTCCTTCTTCCATTTTACGAGGACCTCCATCATCTTTCTTTTCAGCATGAATTTTTCTCCTGATCTGTCCGAAAGCGTATTATGATATGGATAAGGCGGAACCCATATACAAATATTGCAGTATCTTTTTTTAAAAATATCCAATTTCTGCACTATTATTTTTTTAAAATATCCAATTTTTGCAGCATTACCTGTGTGATGAGGTTTAAGTTTATGATCTGCGGATATTCCATTGTGTGGGTTTAGGAGCATTTACTGCTTGATGCAATGGTGAAATTTGCATGGCCGTTGAAATAAAGCCCCGCAATGTATGACTGAATGGGAATAATAAGCAACAGACCGAAGATCAGAGGGATTAAAAGTTTGTTCGTCCGTTCTTTTGCGTATTCGCGTGTGCTTCTTTTCCTCAGTGCATAATATGAACTCATTCCGGCAACGGCGAATAGCAACGGCATCATCCACACGCTGCCTATAATATTGAATATACTAAGGGATCAACAATTCCTGCCCGCGGATGTAAAAACCCTCTCCCCAGTTATTGTAGATCATAAAGACATGGAAAGGGAAAAGCATCAGTATCGTGAATGATCTTAGATTATCCACAGAGTGTTTCCGGTCTGTCATTTGATCTCACCCCGATATGAAATTTGTAATCTCGTATCTCATACAATAAAAGACAAAGCATTTTAAAACTGCGTCTATAAATGCGCCACCTTTTCCGGCAGGAACATGATTATTTTTCATTCATGGATCGCATGAACGCCGCGGCGAATGTGGGATAGTGCTCAGCACCTCCCGTCATCGGCGAAGGTGTTGTTGTTCTGCAATTTGGCGCATACCTCGCATATGTTCACAATATGAGCAGTGACATCATACGGATCTGAGGTCTTCGAGCCTTGTGTATCTGCCTTCCAGTAGATCTGCGAGTCTCTTCGCGTGGTTTACTCTTTCCACGCAGTGTTTGGAATCGATGATCACCCACTCGGTGTTCTTTATCTTCATGAACGGAGCCATCTTCTTCAGTTCCCAGGATGGTTCCGCTCCCGTTACGGTGTCCGTTGTCTCGCCGTCCGTCATCATTATGACGAAGCATCTTTCCTCCGGGTTCTTCCTGATGTAATTGGTCAGATAATCCCTTATCAGCAGCAACGCCGATCCTAAAGGGGTTCCTCCGCCGGCCTCCGTGCTGTCCAGGACCTCGCAGATGCCTTCCGCGGAACGCGTGAACGGAACGGAAATCTTCACATCTCCCGTCCTGAAGGTCATGAGCGCGACTTTATCTCTCTGCACGTATCCGTCGATGAGCATCGCCTTCACACCGTTCTTTATGTCGTACATCATACCTGATTTCACAAGTGATCCGCTGACATCCACTGCGAACAGGAACGAACATGAATCTCTTTTCATCCTTACCTTTTCCCTTATGTCCTGTTTCTCTATGCTGATGCTCAGTCCCCGGTTCTCACGCGTTTTCTGATACGGCGCCGCCGCACGCACGGTGGCGTCGAACGCCGGATCGGTAACCGCGCAATCGGGCGTCCTGAACCTTCGATACCTTCCCATGCGTTTTTTCACGATGATGTTCTTTCTCCTTCCGGCGCCGGCTATCTGATGCAGGCGCACTGATTCGACGCGATCCATATCGTCCAGGCTTTCCGTGACGGAGGACGTTATATCAGAAACCGTGATCGCTGCACAAACTGATCCGCCGTCCGTTTGTTCCGGGATGTTTGTCATGTTCTCTATGAATTCCTGCGCCGTCCGTTTTTCCGTGAATTCCGGCTTTGCCGCTTCTTCTTCCGGAAGGCCTTCTTCCGGTTCAGAGGTGTGCGCTTCCTTAGGTGCGTCCCTTCTTCTGTGCAGAAGGCACAATATTGCCGCTTCCCTGATATCGCCGTCTTCGACTGTAAAGCGTCCATCCAGCGCCGCAAGTGTTTTCGAAACTCTTGCCGCGGATATGTCCGCACGATGCCCCTTTACATTCAGATCCATGCAAACCCGGGATATCTTCTCCAGATCGGATGATGTTATTATGACGTCGTTCAGGATCCTCTTTGCGTTCTCGATCCGCATAAGCGTTCTTTCATCGTCCGCTGAATGTTCTTCATCGAATGTTTCCGGGTCTGCGTCGAACATCAGGTTTGCGTATATCAGGTCGCCGCGTTCCTTTTCGCATTTTATTGGATATGATTGAACGCATATGTCAAATCGGTCGGCTATGCTGTCCGGCAATGACTGTTCGGCCGGATCCATCGTTGCGATGACCGTTGTCCTGAGATCGTATTCAAACGATACGCCTTCCCTTTCCACCCTCACCTTTCCCGATTCAACGTGTTCAAGCACCGCACCGACCGTTCTCTGATCGAATAGGTTTATGTTGTCCATGTACAGCACGTTGAGGTCTGCCCTCTGAAGCGTTCCGCCTTTCACCGTTGTCTTTCCGTATATCACGGCATCCTCTATATCCAGACCTCCGAAAAGTTGCTCATCGGTGACGTTCTGCGGAATGCTTATCATGTCCTTGCCGGGAAGCATGTTCACGAACGCTCTCGCCGTGACACTCTTTGCGGTGCCTGTCGGACCCTTTATCAGTACTCCGAGAATTTCGTTATCAACGGCTGCACACTGCAGCGCTTTTTTAACATGCTCCATCCCCTTTACCGCAGAGAAAGGAAGACAGCGTCTCAGAGATCCTGAAGACATGATCTCAATTCCTCTGAGTCAAACGCCGATTTCTCGAACGGTCTTCTCTTTATCCTGTGCGAAAGCACCATGGGCGCAACGGCGGCGATGTCCGATTTGTTTGCTTTATCTTTGCCGTTCATTGCGGCGTTTGCCATTGCCGCCCTTACCATGGTTATGTCCGCCCTGTGGCCTTCCATGCTGAAGTGCCAGGAGACCTTGGACGCAATTGCTATAAGTTCCCTGTCGGCCGATACTCCCGATAAGATCTCGCGGGCTTTGACTATCCTGTCCTTGATTTCCCGCGTCTCCTTTTCGTAAGTTTTTGTGAACTTTTCCGGATATGCGTCGAATGCCAATCTTCTTGCCACTATTTCCGTTCTCGTCGACAGATCGTTTTCGCCTTTTATCTCAACGCACAGACCGAACCGGTCGAGAAGCTGCGGCCTTATGTCGCCTTCCTCGGGATTCATTGAGCCCACGAGTATGAACCTCGACGGATGTTCAAATGAAATTCCTTCCCTTTCAACGTAGTTCACGCCCATTGCCGCGGTGTCTAAAAGCAGGTCGACCATGTGATCTTCCAAAAGGTTCACTTCATCCACGTAGAGCAGATTGCCATTGGCTTGTGCCAGTACTCCAGGTTCAAACTTCTTCTTCCCCGTTTTCAGAACGTGTTCGATGTCCAGCGTCCCCGCTATCCTGTCTTCGGTCGCGCTCAGCGGAAGTTCAACTACCCGCATGGGGGAACGTTCCGATTCGTATACTGCGGATCCGGCGCAGTTCGGACACTTTCCTTTCCCCGGCCGGGGATCGCAGCGGTATGCGCATCCCTTTATGTGTTCCGATTCCGGAAGGACCTGCGCCAATGATCTTACCGCCGTCGACTTCGCCGTTCCCTTCTCTCCTTTGATGAGGACTCCGCCTATCCCCGGATCTATTACGTTCAGTATTAACGCGGTCTTCATCTCACTCTGTCCTGCTATCGCGGAAAACGGGAACACCGGCTGTTTGGACATGTGCGAAAGATGCCGTATGCGTAATAAATCTTGTCGGTCCGTGCGCGGGAGATTCGCAGTTTGCATCGTTCGCTGTTGTGTTTTGATACAACAGTTACATATCCGTTAATGATATGTTTCGCGGAGCTTAAACGAACTTCCTCAAATATCACTTTTCCAAACAAATTTCTCTATGTAGGATACGATCGCCACTTCCGTCTTCATTTTAACTTTTTTGAATATGCCTTTCATCTCATAAGGTGAAATGATCTCTATCGCCGTTCCGTCAAAATGCTCGGCGGATACCCGGATAGCGTCGTCTTTTTTATCGATCTTCACATCATCCACGATCGCCGCCACCTTGAACCCGCCGCGCGACTCCGGCAGAGCGGCCTTCAGGTCTGAGATTATATCTTCCGACAAAGGCCGTTCTTCTCCTCGGTCTATTGCCACGATCGTGATCTCATTATCTTTCGATAAAGCGAGCGCAAAAGGATAGAATTCTTTGTATTTATTCAGCGTCCAGATCGCCATGTTCATACATTCGCTGAACAGGAGTTCCATATCGTCCTGCGTTTGTTTTGAAGCATTATCTCTCCAATTGCACGGTCCTTCCATGTTTGAACATAACTTCCGAAGTTTATAAAGACGCGCGAAGGTGCGGAAACAGATGGACGGATCGATCTCAGACCCGAAAATATGCGGCCGAGCGGTAAACGACCGTATTCCTCAAAGCGTGGAAAATTTTAACGCCGCATATGATGTTATTGTATCGGTGATGAACGGGTATGTTCGGCATTTTCAAAAAGAAAGCGGGTACTGAAAGTGAATTCGAAACCGCTGCGCCTTCTCATCGGCCTTTAAGTATTACATGAACCCTGACTTTGACAGCGGCTCCGCTGTAGTTTTGCGAAATTTAGGATTTGACAGTTGATATGACCCGGTTTCGCGGGTCACGGACAGAGGCCCGTGGCCTCCATCCGAGACGCATTCAAGGGCA
>WQZU01000012.1 GCA_009780575.1 Candidatus Methanomicula labiotermitis | reverse complement strand
TTTTCTTCTTAGTGCTGGCATCGTACACGGATGTGCTGTTGTACACGTACGTCTTACCATCCTTCTCCACATAGAAGTTTTCGGGCATATACCCAGATATGGGTATGACGATTTAAGCCTTTCTGTTTATAGACTTTATAAATGCTTTTATATACGGACTGCGTCAGACTGCATATACCAGTATTTTACCCGAGAATTTCAGTTAAAATGACACCGATTTAACGGGAATAAGACAAATTCGCTGATCATCGAATACAAAAATAAAAATCGGAAACTGTCTCCCGAAGGAGACAGTGTTTGTAAGGTTTATGATGCGTGGTCTTCCTTGCACTTAAGGAATTCCGTCACTCCGACGTAGAATGCACCTGCACCACACATGACACCGAGTACGCCTGCTATGTTCTTCAGCAGTTCCATTTCCGCGAACTCAGACGCTGCGAGCAGAGCGAACAGGATTATCAGTCCGTAGAACACAAGTCTCAGCGGAATGTTCTTCTTCGCTACGCACAGTGAGAACACTGCTGCCAGTGTACCCCATACTACGAAGACGGTTCCCATTGTCGCAGGTTCGGTGGCTATTCCAGCCAGATTCAATTTTATTGCTACCAGCGTCATCCAGAACAGACCGAACATCGTGAAGACGGTCGCACCGAACATGTTGTTCTTTTTGAAATCAATCAAACCGGCGATGATCTGTGCTACGCCTCCGCACATGAAGCCCATTGCCAGTACTGCTGTGTTCGGATCGAAAGCCCCAGCGTTGCTTATCGAAAGAACTATTGTCGCCATTCCGAACCCGAAAAGACCGAGTGCGGAAGGGTTTGCCAATGTATTTGAGGACGTCATTTTTTCCTACCGGGCGATAAATTTCTTTTTTATATTTAACCTCTTCCCAATTAAAAGAAAAATATAGAGTGGATTTTATACCTGCAAAAGAATGTTTTTTCGCGTATTACAGGCGATTTGGATCATTGTGACAGGCATTCCGTGAAAAAGTAGATAAGACCTGTCCGTATTGATGAACCTGGTAATTTAATGGAAAAGGAGACAGTGAAACGCGTGGCGGGTGTCGCACGGATCGATCTTCCGGACGATGATCTGGAAAGATTTACGGATGATGTCAATGCGTTTCTTAACATCCTGAACGCTTTGAATGATGTTCCGGAGGATGATTCTTTTCGCTTTGAACCTATAGGCGTCTTCGATGCGCTTAGAGATGATGTTCCGGTCGTCTTTGAGAACGCCGAGGAAATGCTGAAATGCATGGGCACGTACAACGGATTCGTCAGGGGGCCGAAGATCGTATGAGTTCCGGTCGTGAGCCTTTGATCGAAAGATATCGGATGTTCAGTGAGTTTGATGCATCGACGCTTGATGAGGTTCTCACGTATTCATTATCGGACGACATAACAGCCAGAGGGTTTCAGGCTACCGCCGGGTCTGAAATGCTGAAAGGATATCGTCCGTTGTTCGATGCGGCCGTTGTCTCGAAAATGAACGGTAATCATTTGATAGGGAAAACGAACATGGATGAGTTCGGCTTCGGGATGTTCTCCGTCACCGGAACCGGCATTCCGAGGAACCCGTTCGACCCGGAGCGGTCATGCGGCGGCTCGTCCGGCGGCGCCGCCTGCGCCGCGGCCCTGCTTGAAGGACATGTTGCGCTCGGAACATCCGGCGGCGGATCGATAACCTCTCCGGCGGCTTTCTGCGGGGTCCTCGGGCTTACGCCCACACACGGACGCATTTCCCGTTACGGGCAGATAGACGGGGTCAGTTCTATGGGTCCGATCGGTATACTTGCATCGAAAAGCGATCTGCTGAGAAAATATTTACCGCTGATATCAGGGAAAGACGACAGAGATCCGGTTTCCGCCGCACAGCCGGAACTCAGGATCGGAAACAGAAAATTAAAAACAGCGGCGGTGCCGAAAGGCATCACCGACAACGTTAGCGATTCCGTACGCAGCGCGTTCGAAGATTCCGTGGAACTTCTGAAAAGCATGTCTGTCAGCGTTGAAATTGTGGATATGCCTCATTTGAAATACGCTATGCCGGCGCATTACGTTGTCAGCGTAACGGAGGCCGCAACGAACCTCGTGCAATATTGCGGCATGAGATGCGGCCGTCAGGACGGTGACCTTTCGCTGCCTTTCAACGACTACTTCGTCTCGTTCCGGTCAAAGTATTTCGGCACGGAGACAAAGCTCAGATCGATCATGGGAACGTACATGACCATGGGAGACAACAGAAGGAACATGTACCTGAGATCGCTCGGAGCAAGGAATCTTGTCATCAATGATCACAAAAGGGTTCTCGGCGAGCATGATGTCATACTGACGCCGAGCATGCCTTTCATATCGCCGAAGATAGACGACGCCGTCAGAATGCGTTCCGCGGATTCGTACATGACCGGACGTTTCGCCGCACCGCCGGTGTTCTGCGGGTTACCGTGTTTGTCGGTGCCTTGCGGCTACTCTGACGGAATGCCCATCGGAATGCAGTTCATCTCCGATCATTGGGATGAGGATATCCTTCTGTCTGCGGCGGATCTTTGGGAAAAAGCGTTTGACATGAAGACCGCGGAGGTTCGTTCATGAAGATCGGACTTGAGATACATGTGCAACTGCCGACGAAGACGAAGATGTTCTGTTCCTGCCCGGCCGTCGGCGCAGCGGGGCCGAACGAGCACATATGCCCGGGATGCATGGGCATGCCGGGAACCAGGCCTGCTCTGAACAGAGCGGCGGTCGACATCGGGATCAAATTAGCCAGACTTCTTAACTGCAGCATACCGGACGTGATGTGGTTCAACCGCAAGATATACTTCTATCCGGACCTTTGCAGACACTATCAGATAACGCAGTACGAGACGCCTGTCGGCCTGAAGGGAGAATATTATCTCGGTAAGAAAAGGATTGGCATCACGAGGGCCCATTTGGAAGAGGATCCCGGAAGCATGGAGAGATCGGGCGACGGCAGCCTCGTAGATTACAACAGGAGCGGTATGCCGCTTGTGGAGATTGTAACAGACCCAGATATCTCATCGCCGGCGGAGGCCAGAGAATTTTTGACTTTCTTGCTGAAGGACATACGGCATGTGATAGACCTTCCGAGCGACGGCGAAAGGAGCATACGCGTTGATTGCAATATATCCGTCGGAACGGAAAGGTGTGAGGTCAAGAACGTCACCGGTCTTAAGAACGTTGAACGCGCGCTGACGTACGAAGCTGTAAGACAGACAAAGATCCTCAGATCCGGCGGCAGGATAGTAAGAGAAACAAGACACTACGATGAAGAGCGAAAAGTAACGACCGCCGCCCGTAAGAAAGAATACGAAGGCGATTATGCGTACATCGGAGAACCGAACCTCGGATCGATCAATGTGAGAAGGATAGCTGATCGCATCGAAACGAAGGAGAGCCCGCTGAGCATGGCGATGCGCCTCCAAAAAGAGTTCGGCCTTGAGGAAAAGGCGGCGAAGCAGATCGTGAACACATCGGTGAAGCTTGCGGAACTCTTTGAACATTTTGCCAGGAAGACAGGAAAGGAGAATGCACTGAAATGGATCTCCGGACCGATAAGTTCCAATTGGAGATCGCTGGAAAAAGATGCTGACACGAAAAAGGACGGACTTACGGATATAGTCGTCCGGTTCATGAACGGCGAGATAAACGATGTTGAGTGTTCGATGCTTCTGAAAGCATACATAACCGGCGAAGACCTTCGGAGCATGGAGAAGAACAATGCCGACCTTGACGCTCTCATACGGAAGGCTATCGCCGGCAACCCGTCCGTTGTCGACGATTACCGCGGGAACGAGAAAGCGGGCAACAGCATCATAGGCACCGTGATGAAAGAAACGAGGGGCGCATACCCGTCATCGGACATCGTTGAAACAACGAAGAAAATATTGGATGAGATGATCCGATAATGAGGATCAGCTTAACCTTTCGATAAAATCCTCATATCCGAAACCTTTTATCTTCGACGGCTTCCCGTCGGGATCCAGTTTGTGAATTGAAGGTAAACCTATGCCGTTGAACGTGTTGTTCTTCACCATCGTGTAAAGCGCCATATCCTCAATGACGATCTTATCGCCTGTCCTCAGCTCGTTTTGCAGCGAATAATCGCCGATCACGTCTCCCGCCAGACAGGTACATCCCGCCAGGCGGTACTGATGCGTTCCTCCTTCGCCCGTCACGCGCGGTTTGTACGGGCCTTCGATCACATCCGGCATGTGACAGGCCGCACTTGTGTCCAGGATCGCGATCCTTTTTATGTTCTCCACGACGTCCAATACCGAGGACACCAGAAACCCTGCGTTCAGCACGACCGCCTCGCCCGGTTCCAGATAGACCTGAACATTATATCTGTCTTTGAACTCGTTTATCAGTGAGACAAGCAGTTCCACGTCATAATCGCTTCGGGTTATATGATGCCCTCCGCCGAAGTTGAGCCATTCGATGTTGTCAAAATATTGCGAGAAGTTCTTTTCCGCGCCGCGTAACGTGACCTCAAGTGCGTCTGAGTTCTGACCGCAAAGCGTATGGAAATGGAAACCGCTGATATATTTCAGAAGGTCTTCATTCTTCTCGAACTCCGGAGCTCGGACCCCGAGCCTTGAGAACGGCGCACACGGATCGTACATGTCCTTCTTTTGCGTTGAGACCTGCGGATTTATCCTCAGTCCCAATTTTTTTGTTAACTTAGGTGCGAACCTTCTCAGCTGGCCGAACGAGTTGAATATTATGTGGTCGCATATTTCATTGATCTCGTCCATCTCCTCTTCACGGTACGCCGCCGAAAAGACGTGGTTCTCTTTCCTGAATCTCTCATGACCCAGGCGTGCTTCGAAAAGGCCGCTGGCAGTGGCGCCGTCCAGATACTCCGCTATCAACGGATATAAATGGAAACACGAGAACGCCTTCTGAGCGAGCAGTATCCTGCATCCCGTTCTCTCCTTCACTGAGCGGAGCACCTTCAGGTTTTTGATGAGTAAGGCTTCATCTATCACATAATAAGGGGTCGGCTCGTTCAGAATGTATCTGTTCAACGCTCACTCCACCAGCTCTGGATCGAAGTCTTCTTTCCACGGCAGTCCCCATCTGTTCAATGCTTCCATGAACGGATCCGGATCGAACTGTTCCATGTTGAATACTCCGGCACCGCTCCAAACGCCCTTCAGCATGAGCATCGCACCGATCATGGGCGGCACTCCCGCGGTGTATGAGACCGCCTGCGAACCCACTTCCTTGTAGCTTTCCTCGTGGCTGCAGATGTTGTACACGTAATATTTGACCTCTTTACCGTTCTTTTTGCCGGTGATTATGCAGCCTATGTTCGTGTATCCTTTCGTCCTCGGGCCGAGTGAGGCCGGATCCGGCAGCACAGCTCTCAGGAACCGCAGCGGAACTATCTCCCTGCCTTCGAACATTATCGGTTTGATCGATGTCATACCTACGTTTTCAAGGCACTTCAGATGAGTTATGTAGCTTTGTCCGAAGGACATGAAGAAACGTACTCTTTTCAGTCCCTTCACATACTTCACGATGCTGTCGATCTCCTCGTGATACATCAGGTAGATGTCTCTTTGTCCTATAGTATCGAAATTGTATGTCCTTTTGATCTCCATACATTTGACCGGTACGAACTTTCCGTTCTCCCAGTATGAGCCGTCTGCGCTCACCTCGCGGATGTTGATCTCCGGATTGAAATTCGTAGCGAACGGATAACCATGGTCGCCGCCGTTCGCATCCAGTATGTCGATGTACTCTATCTGATCAAAATAATGTTTCTGCGCGTACGTGACGAATACGCTTGTCACTCCCGGGTCGAAGCCGCACCCGAGCAGCGCCATTATGCCGGCCTCTTTGAAACGCTCGTGGTAACCCCACTGTTCCTCGTAATCGTATTTGACGATCTCACGGTGCTCCGATAAAGCAGTATCCAGATAATGGGTTTTTGTTTGCAGGCATGCTTCCATTATAGGAATGTTCTGGTAAGGCAGTGCAAGATTCAGAACGATGTCCGGCTTGTGTTTGTTTATGAGCGCAACAAGCTCCGGGATGTTCTCGGCATCAACCTTTTCAGGTGTTATCTTTGTTTTCCCGCCCTCTAATTTTTTGGCTAGGGCGACACATTTCTCTTTAGTGCGGCTTGCAAGCACTATCTCGGAAAAGACCTCGCTGTTTTGGAAACATTTGTGTACAGTAACTGTCGCTACGCCTCCGCAACCTATTACCATTGCTTTCATAAAATCTTTCTCCTGCTTTACGCTATCTGCTCCAAAGGGGCGGTATTGTTCTTAAGAATTGCGGGAGAACCAGTTAAGTGGTTCTCCGTTTTCGGATGATTTATTGCGATTTTGCTCTTAAAAACGCTCATTCAATATCTCCGATATTGATATCGTCTATCGCTATCGACAGTATCTGTAACTCTTCAAGTTTCTCATCGTCGACCTTCTGCGGCGAACCGTCAAGTAATGATTGTCCTTTTTTGTTCTTCGGGAACGCTATGACATCGCGTATGCTCTCTTTGTTCAGGAGTACGCTTATCATCCTGTCTATCCCCAAAGCTATTCCGCCGTGCGGCGGCGCCCCGTATCCCAACGCCTCCAATAGAAATCCGAAATCCGATTCCATTTTCTCCTCGGAGATCCCGAGCATCCTGAACACCTCTTTTTGAATCTCCGGATCATGAATCCTCTGCGACCCGCTTCCCAGTTCGCTCCCGTTCAGTACGAGATCGAATGATGCGCCGCCCGCGTTCTCAGCATCGAGCGGAGTCGTGGGAAAAACGAACGGATGATGGAACGCACCTTTCTTACCGGATGCCGGGTCGGTCTCGAACATCGGACAGTCCACGATCCACGCGAATTTGAAAACGTCCGGATCGATGAGTTCCAGGTCGTCCGCCAGTTTTCTCCTGAGGGTGCCTCCCGTCTCGAGAACGTTCTTCTCAGGACCGGCGAGCAGGAACAGAAGATCGTTTTCCTTTACGTCCATCTTCTTCCTCAGTTTTGACAGCACGTCGGGAGTGAAGTATTTCACTATGTTGCTGTCCAAACCATCTTTCGTTGCACGCATCCACGTCATTCCGCCCAATCCGTTCTTCTTCACGAATTCGATCAGACGGTCTATCTCGTTCCTTCCTATCCTGTCTTTGGCGATCTCGGATTTTACGTTGAATCCCGCAATTACGCCGCCTTTTGAAAGCACCTTCTGGAATATGTCGTAAGGCGCATCCTTCACTATTTCAGTGATATGATGCATCGGCAATCCGTATCTGAGATCCGGTTTGTCCGTTCCGTATTTGCTCATGGCCTCGCCGAAGGATATCCGCGGGAACGGCGTTTTCAGCTTTTTACTGTAGATCTTTTTCCAAACGTGGGCGATCAGTCCTTCTATCGTATCCTGGATATCCTTCATGTCAACGAACGACATCTCAATGTCCAGCTGCGTGAACTCCGGCTGCCTGTCCGATCTGGAATCCTCGTCGCGGAAGCATCTGGCAACCTGATAATACCGGTCCATGCTTCCTATCATGAGCAGCTGTTTGAAAAGCTGAGGGGACTGCGGTAACGCGTAGAACGTTCCGGGATGCACCCTTGACGGTACTATGAAATCCCTGGCGCCCTCCGGGGTGCTCTTAGTGAGCATCGGAGTTTCAACCTCAACGAAACCGCTCTTGTCAAAATATTCTCTTGCGGCTGAAAGAAATCTGTGTCTGAATCTCAGGGCCTCCGACATCTCCGTCCTTCTGATATCCAAATATCTGTACCTCAGCCTTGTCTCCTCTCCGGGAAGCACCGACTCCTTCTGGTCGCCGATCTCGAACGGCGGCGTCTTAGATCTGTTGAGAACTTCCGCTTTTGTTATAAGGACCTCGACATCGCCGGTTTTGTTCTTGGGGTCTTCAGTTCCTTTGACCCTTTTTCTGACGATCCCGTCCACAGAGACGGCGGACTCCCGTGTGAATGATCTTAAAACTTCGGATATCTCGTTCCTGTCGGAACCGTTCGGCACGTCTTCCGGATCGAATACCAGCTGCGTTATTCCGTAAGAATCCGCAAGGTCTATGAACTCCACGCCTCCGTGGTCCCTGGAAAACCTTACCCAGCCTTGCATGCAGACTTTCTTGCCTATATCCTTTGAACGCAGATCCCCGCAGGTATGAGTCCTTCTCATAAAGATGCCTCTGAGCCGGTGTGTTAGCTAGTGCATCATATTAAAACCCATGCACTTATGGCCGAGGGATCGCCGTGCGATCTCCGGCCGCATGATGAAAACGGCCCGTCCGTAACAGATGAAAAAAATTGTGTGAAAAAGGTTTTGTGCGGAAAGAGTTCTGATCACCAGGGACGATTTCCCGTTGATCTGATGACGTCGTTATATCTTTGAGCCGATTTGTACGCGTCCATGACGTTCCATATCCAGAATGCTATTATCATTATCACCGCTATTATCGCGGTCACGACGAAAAACATTAAGAATATCGCCACGAACCAAAGCACGATTCCGAGTACCATTATCCCGAAACCGCGCATGACCCTGCCTGCGTATATCTGCCCCAGTCCCGCCCAGACGAAAGACAGTACGGCAGCGAGGCCTTCGCTCTTCTCACGTACATATGCCACTCTCTGAGGCTGGGCTTGCCCTCCTCCGTCCATTCTGGTACCGCATTTACCGCAGAACGGGCTGTCATCTACATTGCTCCCACAATTGCTGCAATACATTTGTAAACCCCGTTTAGAACCTATGATGATAGGAAGTATATAATATATACGTATCAATATCAGCGGAAGATCGTATTAAAACACACAGATCATGTGTTAATTAAGCGTTCGTGAAGCTTTTTACTCCCGCGAGAAAACTGTTTTTGCGGCTGCGCCGGATCTCGGATTCAAATGTTCCATCCTGTCCGATCAGGCGGCCGCTTCCCGCTGATCTGTGTTGCGTGTTTATTAAGAGCGAAGAACATTCACGGATGTCATGATCAGAATATATGAACGGGATGCATACGTCTTCGAATTCGAGGCTGACGTCACATCAACCGACGGCGATTGGATATCCCTGAACGCGACCGCGTTCTATCCGGGCGGCGGCGGTCAGGTGAACGACCTCGGGAAGATATGCGGCCTTGACGTCAAAGACGTGAGGGCCGACGGCGATAACGTTCTGCATCATGTTCCGGGACACCGCATGAAGGTCGGAGATACAATATGGTGCAGCGTAGACTGGGAAAAACGGTATGACATGATGATCGGTCACACGGCCGAACATCTTCTGTTCGGCGCATTGAAAAGAATCATCCCGGATATTAACATCGTTAAGATATTTATTTCCCCGGAAAGCAAATACGTGATCGTTGACAGGGACGTCCAATGGGATGACATCGGCAAAGCGCAGGAATTTGTGAATGCGGCGATAAACGACAACCTCAGCGTAACGAAAAGTACAATGGGCAGGGACGATCCGGAAATGGAGAACATACGTGCAAAGATGGAAAGGATCGATGATGATCTTATCACCGTTGTAGAGATCGGCGATGTTGACGCCGCGGCGTGCGGCGGACTGCATGTGCGCGAAACCGGAGAAATAGGTGCATTGCTCATTGACAGGAAGGTGTCCGCGGGAAAGGACGGATATGCGATACACTTCAGAGTAGGAAAAGATGCTTCCGTGAGATCGATGGAGCTTGCCAATAAGTGCATGCAGATCGTTGAAATTCTCGGAACAAAAACGGAAGATGTTGTCAGAGCTGCACAAAATCTCAAACATAACGGCATAGTAAAAACGGAGCAGCTCAGGTCCGCCATATCGGAGATCATAAGCAGCCTGCGTCCTGATATTGTAAAAAACGTGTCCGTTTATTCCGGTATATTCGAAACGGATGACAGGACGGCGATCACCGACGCAGCCGAAAGAATAAAGGGCGAAGGCAGCGTATCCGTATTTCTGGCAAAAGGCGAATCCCTTTCCGTGATCGTATCATCCGGAGTGAAATGTGTTGACTGTTCGCTTATACTCGGAAACGCTATGAAAAAGGTCGGCGGCAGAGGCGGCGGCAAGGCTGATTTCGCGCAGGGAGGGGTTCCCGATGTATCGGTATCCGCGCGTGTGCTGGAAAATATCATACAGACAGTGAAGGATGCGTTGGATCGGGAAAATTAATTATAGGAAATA
The DNA here is from genome assembly GCA_009780575.1 of Candidatus Methanomicula labiotermitis. Taxonomy (GTDB): domain Archaea; phylum Thermoplasmatota; class Thermoplasmata; order Methanomassiliicoccales; family Methanomethylophilaceae; genus Methanomicula; species Methanomicula labiotermitis. The sequence goes on along the minus strand of WQZU01000012.1, from coordinate 26,711 downwards.
GCATAGGGAGGCAGCATGTCCGGAATGGGAAGGATCAATCCGCGCCAAATGAAACAGGCCATGAAGAAGATGGGCATCCGCAACACGGAGCTGAAAGATGTCTCCGAGGTTATAATCAGAATGCCGGGCGAAGAACTGGTGTTCAGGAATCCGGATGTTTCAGTGATGGAAGTGCAGGGAAACAAAACATATCAGATCTCAGGCGAACCGGAGTCCAGGCCGTCGGAGTCTGTCGGCGAGGATCATGGCATTGCCGTGCCTTCCGAGGATATAGAGCTTGTAATGTCGCAGACCGGCTGCGACAGGGATACGGCCGTCAGTGCATTGCAGGAGTGCAACGGACAGCCTGCGGAAGCCATAGTGAAGATCATCAGCTCATAGGTGTGAAAATGTGTCTGGCACTTCCCGGTAAGATCGTTTCCATAGACGGAGATACGGCAAGCGTGGATTTCGGCGGCGTTGTGAAACAGGCGAACATCACCATGGTTGAACCGAATATCGGCGACTGGGTGGTTGTCCATGCGGGCTTCGCCATTGAGACGATGGACGAAGAAGAGGCGCGGAGGACCCTCGATCTCTGGAATGAGGTGCTTGCTCACGACGAGACGGACATCCGATGATAAGGTACATCGATTCTCGGAGATGTGTGGCCAGAGCCACATGACAAGGACAGACCTTTAGACAGTCAAATTCAGAGGATCAACCTGGCAACCAGAGAGGCGGCGGCAATCGATATTGCAAACAGCGTATAGTTGGTGGTCAACGTCTTGAATCCCAATTCCGCCTTGAACATGGCATCATCGTAAATTATCGCCGCCTTTTCAGATCTGGCATTCATTGTATTTCTGAGATCATTGACATCCTTCAGCTTTTCACTGTAGATCTCTAAGAATCTTTCGAGATATGTGTGATTGGTCTTTGCGATATTATCGTATTTCCTCGCTGCCAGTAGCCTCTCTCTCCACACAATCCTCCGCCATTTCCTCCACCATTCAGTCTCCTCCCATGGTATGGAGATCGGGGAATCGGTCAGCCACTCCAACGTACGTATGAACTCCTCGGCTATTTTTTGTCCGGCATTCTCTTCTGACGACCAGACCGGCGCATTCATTGCACTGCAGTTACAGACATCATTGGAACATGAATCAAGTTTGGACCGAAAATCTTTCCAAACGGATGCGATAAGGATTTTTTGGTAGATGTCCTCACGTTCGCTTCTTTCCCCCATGATCCCGATTGAACAGAGGCCGTTCTCATCTTGTATCTTTATTCCGATCCTTTTACCTTCTTCTTGAACAATTATGACCCATTTACCATCTTCGTCCTGTGTGCAGCCTTCCGACGAATCACAGAGATTGCAATCCTCACATACTTTATCCAAACCCGGAGTCCATCTCCCGCACACTTTACCCGATAAATTCGGTATCCATCCCCACCAACCCTCATCCGACATGCGATTCCCTGTTCAGATACTGGGTCTGGGCGGACGGATACTGTGCAACTTCTTGCTTCCCTCGGTCGCCTCCGCGTATGCCTTGCCTTCCCTTATCGAGTATTTGATGTGCTCGGCACGGACCAGCCTGTCCAGCATAGCAAGGTCTTCCCCTTCCACTTGTTTTACATTGTAATACTTGATGTACGTATCTCTGAACTTCGTTCCTTCAGTTCGATTCATGTTATACATCTCCATTTCACGGCACCGCTTGTGATTCAGGTTCCCGCTTCGTAATGCCGTGCTCCAAGGTCTTCGCCGCCCTGTACGGAGCAGACGGATTCCGGTTATTCGACGGTAACATATAAGATTTATGCATATAAGGTTCTTCCCTGATTTGTATGGATTTCATGTATTGTGTGCTCAGAGTTTCCTCGGTTGAAATGTGCGTTGCTCGGTACAGATCAACAGCATCAAAGAAAGCGGGCCACTTTTCAACTATCGGTGATTTGTTGTCGGTAATCGATCGGGAGGCGGTTTCTTACATATAACAAAACATATTAAAGCTGTAAATACATCGCAGGAACAGGTGTGTGGTGTTGTACATCCGGTCGGTCTTTGAAATTCTTGAAACACGGTCTTTCGGTTGCGCACACAGTGAAAAGGTGATCTTATAATGACCAACGAGTTTACGGTGAAACGCAATGTTCCTTTCCAGCTTTATGATATAAAAATAAAGAATGCGGGTGACGAAGACCTTGTAACGATCTCCAAGGATCTCGGTCTGGGTCTTTCGCTTGATGAGATGAAAATGATAAAAGAGCATTTCATCAAAGAGAAAAGGGATCCGTCGGATATTGAATTGCAGTCACTCGGGCAGGCGTGGAGTGAACATTGCTGTTATAAAAGTTCCAAATCGGTGCTGAAGGAATTTGTTTTTGGCATAGACCATAAAGACGTTATGTCACGCGGTGACGCCGGGGTCATGAGGTTTGATAAGAAACACGGATATGCGCTCAGGATAGAAAGTCACAACCACCCGTCGGCGATCGAACCGTACGGCGGTGCCGCCACCGGCGTGGGCGGCATATTGAGAGACATCGTCTGCATGGGCGCCGAACCGGTCGGTGTCATCGATCCGTTCTGCTTCGGTAAGATAGACACCGCCGCGAAACTTCCGAAGGGAACGAAACACCCGAAGGAATTGCTCAAGAAAGCTGTTGACGGCGCCCGCGACTATTGCGATAAGCTGAAAATACCCGCAATATCCGGCGCATTGTTCTTCGATGAACGATACACGGAGAACTGTTTGGTGAATGTGGGTGCGCTCGGTATCGTGAAAAACAAAGAGCTGAGGAACAACTTCGTCAGCGGACCCGGAGAAATTTTCATACTGTGCGGAGAACCGACCGGGCGCGATGGTATACAGGGCGTGAACTTCGCATCCATGGACCTTTCTATGGCGGAGGAAAACAAAGGTGCGAAACATGGCGTCAGTCCGATACCGAAACGATTCGTTCTCGCCGCGACCCTTGAAGCGAATAGGGCGGGTCTCATAACAGGAATGAAGGATCTCGGCGGCGGAGGACTGAGCTGCGTTGTCGGAGAGATGGCATTGGAGGCCGGTTGCGGCGCCGAAGTATATCTTGAGAAAGTGCCGCTCAGAGACAAAGACCTTGTTCCGTGGGAGACCTGGGTGTCGGAGACGCAGGAAAGGATGATGCTCGCCGTCAAAGAGAAGGATGTGAAGAAGGTTTTCAACATATTCAGGAAACACAATGTTCCCGCGACCGTTGTCGGAAAGAGCACGGACACCCGCAGAACGAAGATAACCTGGAACGGTGAGCTGATCTTTGACATGGACCTCGTATTCCTTACCGGCGGGCCTATGTACAACCGGCCTTACGATCTGCCTAAGGTATCAACGAAATGTGATGAAAAAATTTCCGATCTGCCGGACAACAACGACGTCATACTTACTTTGCTCTCCGACCTGAACATCGCTTCGAGAGAGTGGGCAATAAAACAGTTCGAAAAGAAAGGCAGGAAGACCGTCATCGGCCCGGCGGCAGGGAACGGACCCGGAGACGCGAGCATCATTGAGCCCGTTCATGGAAGCCGCAAAGGTCTTGCGGTCACTGTCGGATGCAATCCCTGGCTTGTCGCCGCGGATCCGTACCGCGGAGGTATGGGTTGTATAGACGAGACATGCCGCAACCTTGTGGCGGTCGGTGCGAGGCCGCATGCGTTCACGGACTGTCTGAATTTCGGCAATCCGCAAAAACCTGACCGTATGGGCGAACTGAGGGAATCCGTAAGAGGTCTCGGCGAAGTCGCGAAGGCGTTGAAGATACCCATACCGTCGGGTAACGTTAGCTTATACAACGAATCATCCAGCGGAGTGTGCGTATTGCCTACTCCGATGGTCATAGGAACCGGGCTGATCGATGACAGCAGAAAAGCCGTCACGGCCGATCTGAAGGAAAAGGGAAATGTTATTTACCTTGTGGGCGAGACCAAAGATGAGATGGGGGGTTCGCTGCTCTTCCGCAGGTTCGGAGGCAGCGGAGGAGATGTTCCGGATGTCGATCCTGTTAACCTGAAGAAGCTTATGGACAGGATGCTGAAGGCAATGGACGCCGGCCTCATAAAAAGCTGCCACGACTGTTCCGACGGAGGTTTCGCGGTTGCCATGGCGGAAATGTGCATAGCCGGAGGCATAGGCGCAAACCTTGACCTGTCGAAGATCGAAGGCAGCGATATCGTTAAACTCTATTCGGAAAGCCATACGCGGTGGATAGCTGAGGTCGCGAAGGAGGATGAGGACGCTTTCGGAAAGATCTTCGGCAGGAAAGCCGTCGCCATCGGAAAGACGCACGGCACCCGCCTGAGGATAAAGGATGCTTCCGTCGACATATCCGTGAGCAGCATGAAAAAGGCCTGGAAGGATCCGGTCGGAAAGATAATGTCGTCGCGATATTGATATCATGCACCGATAAGGTGTGCGTAGAGCAGCATCGCCGATATTGCGGACGCCAGATAGATCGTCCATTGGATCCTGGGTATCATGCGCTTTGTCTCGACCTTCTTGATCTTGTCGTAACCGAACGTGCATGCCCACGACCAGTATTTCGTGTGTCTGAGAACATCACTCCATAACAACAGGCCGACCATGATCACCATGGATGATATTATGATCACCGTGCTGAACCTTGCACCGATGGCCGCCAGGCCCGCATTGCCTATCACAAAAAGCGTGAGGATCTTTCTCTTCTTCTCATCGCTGAACCTTGGCTGCAGTTCGTATTTATCCATCGTGATCCTCCGTTCTCCGACCGAATAAGTAAAGGATGGATAAAAACAGTACGGCGGAAACCGACGTTTTTGACCGCCTCGGATTCGGATATGCGGATTTTGAGTAACAGAAGACAACGGATCAGAGGAATGAGTCCGGCGTCATATTCGCAGACTCACTTCTTCTTCGGATCCAGTACGCTGCGGCGTATCTTGGATGAGCGAGTGTATTGATCGTATTTCGTGTACACATATTTCAGAAGACCGTCCGGTCCCCACATCTGATATTCCTTTCTGAGTTCGATCAGTTTCTTCTTTTGATCCTCTGTGAGCTTATCGAATGATTCCGCTGCCCTCTCTGTTCCTGCAGGTGTGAGCCGGAATCTTACATTTTTTGGACTGTATCTGCCCTGCTTCTCGATTATGCCGCCTTCCACCATGACATCCGTCGCATCGGTTATCCTGTCATCATACGGACCGTAATCATATGCATAGAATCCTATGTTCTCTGTCGGTATGCGCTCTTCCTGCGCGAATTCCACCATCACTAAGAACACCTGCTTCTGTAGACTGGTCCATCCAACTATGTCCGATTCCGGAAGCGCATGGAACAATGTCAATATCCAATCTTCAAGGAACATGAACTGATGTTCTTCCGAATGGTCCATCAGCTTTTGCAACTGGTCCATTGGGTAGATGACCTTACTACACTTAGGATCGGTACACTGGAGATAATAGTATGATATACCCATGTCTTCCGGAGATCTCTCCACCTTCTCCCACTTGTGTTCGCAGTTCTTGCTCATTTTAATGGCTCCATGTTGGCAACGACCCAGCAGGATTCCTCTTGAATCTTGAAAGGGTCAAGTATGATGTTATACTTCACGTTCTTCTTCATAGCGCATATCCTTCTCGCACTCTTGCGGTGCGGAAGTCCTTTTCGGGAGTTGCACGGAATCGGGTTTTGTATCATGTCGCATAACATCACAGCCGGGATCCTGAAGATCACCATGTGCGTTTTTGCGTGATTGCTGACCGCTATCCTTTTCCCCGTCCTTTTTGCACACGCAATCGAATTCATCTGGACTGTGTGCAATGCCCGATTCAATCATTTAAAGTGTACATCCCATTTAAAAGGCAATATATTAGGGTATTAAAGGTTTAGACAGACGGTACTGGATCCGATATTGTATGTTCGAAGTAAGTGTGGTTCACGGACGCCTAAAACATATCATTTGTGGTATTGCACGGATAATTTCCTACGGGTCATGCGCAAGGCTTTGCACCTAAAGTCTGACTTGCACCTAAAATAGGGAACCTGCACTTAAAGTCACGTTTCGAATACATATGAAGAATACTTCATGTTCAGATGCATAGTTCATAACTTCAGAATTGGTCCAGAGATGTCAAGTTCGGGGATGAGATCATGATTTCCTGTTGGTCCGCGGGGAGCAAGATATTTGTAATCTATAGGGGTACAGGGATTCAGAGAGGCGCATTGAGAAAGAGAGGATTAAGATGCAGAGTCCCATTGATATTCAGATTGATAAGAATTTACGTAAAGCGATAATATCCATTGAGAAAAAATTGACCTCAGATGTTATATTTCTATACGGTCCCCTCAGTTTTGGACTTTCAGAAATGTTTCGTGAGATGATCGATGAATTGAAAAGAGATAGTAAGGGGTACAAGAAGCTCTCGATAATCCTAACTACGACCGGCGGAAGCGCAGAGGAAGTTGAACGGTGCGTCAATGTCATCAGACACCATTATGATGAGATAAACTTCATAGTTCCTGATTATGCCTACAGTGCAGGAACGATATTTTGCATGAGCGGCGACAGTATCTTCATGAATTATTTCAGTGTGTTGGGCCCCATCGATCCGCAGGTGTTGAATAAGGATGGGCGCTGGGTCGCCGCATTGGGTTACTTGGATAAGGTCAACGAGATGATCGAAAAGTCGAAGAAGGATGAACTTTCACAGGCCGAGTTCATGATGTTGAACAATATGGATTTGGGCGAACTCCGTGAATATGAGCAGGCAAAAGAACTAACCATCGATTTACTAGAAACTTGGCTTGCTAATTATAAGTTTAAAAGCTGGACGGAACACAAAACTGACCCTGATAAGATTGGAAGGCCCGTCACAGAAGATGAGAAACGGGAGAGGGCCAGCTATATTGCGAAACAGTTGAGCGACAACAAAAAGTGGAAATCACACGGTCGACCAATCAACATGGAGACTTTACGAAATGAATTAAGACTTGTAATTAATGATTTCTCTGAAAATAGTGAACTAGAAATAGTTATTACAACATACTATACATACGTAATAGATTACATTAATAAAATGGGTTACGAGTATTGTTTAGACACCAGAAATAGTAGAATCACGAGCAGAAGAAAGGAGAGAAACACATGACGAAAAATATCGTTGATGAGGTCGTTGCCTTGATCGATTCGAAAAAATTCGAGGGGAACAAGAATATTTCCGAATATGTAAAAGCCGTGGAGAAATTAGAGTCATTGAGAAAAATGGGCATGATCAAGGAAAAAGGAAACAATCTGTTGCCTATTGAAGAAAGATATAAATCGGTTTACGCAGCGACGAGTCGCTTCGATGAGTGAAATCACTTGTTTGCCCAATATAAAATCACATGAGAAAGGTTGCGCCTAAAGTCGGCACTCTGCACCTAATGTGTCAGAAAAACATAACTTTAGGTGCAAAGCTCATGCGCGAGAAAACGTTATATAGTCGCAGTTCCAATCAATGATGTCAGCCATGTGTCTGACAAAGGGATGCATATGGGAAAAGGCGCCGAGAACAGCGACGGCCTTCTGTCTTTCCTTGGCGGGAACAGAAAAGTGGGTGTTAATGCTGGTGAAAAGAAGGAGAGCGTGTTCAGCAACATCGGTTCTGCCATACGCTACACGTTGCTCCTGTCGATGCTTTTCTGGTGGCTGCCTATAATCGGACAGGCTATAGCCGGGTACGTCGGCGGCAGGGTCGGAGGATCGCCCGCCAAGGGAATGGTCGCAACGCTTATGTCCGTCATGATAGTCATGGGAGCGATAGCCATCCTGTCGTCCGGCATCATAAGAGGATTCGGCTTCCTGCTTGCGGATCCTGAACAAACCGCAGCGTCGATCGGAGAGATGTCCGCCGTCCTGGGGTCGCTGCTGACAACCTTGCTGACATTCCTGCAGGGTTTCTTTGACACGATGGGATTGACGACATCCATGATGATCAACATCTACATAATCACCGTGGTCTTCGGCATGGTAGGCGGCGTCATATCGTCGCAGCGTTCCAAGGAAGCTAAGCGCAGCGCGCCGGTAGAGCGCGTTTTCATGCCCAGGTCGCTGGCCGCATATGTTCACGGAAAAAAGCTCGGATTCGAGGATTTTGATGATCGGTTGTCGATACAGCGGTCCAAGGTTCCGGAGCGAAGGGTCGTCGTTTGCAACTCCCTGGTAAGAAGTTCCGTTGCCAGAGAAGAGCCGAAAGCGATATCCGCCGGAAGTGTTCCGGTTGCGGCACAGGAGGCCGAACAGCGCGAGAGTCCTTTCACCGGCCTCATACACCGCGCCGAGAAGAACGATCCGGAGAAGGAAAGAACGAGACACAGCCTCACCAGAGAGGATATGGAATACGTTTGAAATACTTCGGGCACAAGACGCTGGCCATAGTATACGTACAGGCGGTAACGCACAAGTGTTCGCGGGCGCACGTATACAACCAATTTTTATATCTAAAACAAAGTCAGGTTATCAGAGGCTGATTAATTGTTTTGTTCATGCGGATCGATGATGTTCCCAAAAGAAGGACAGTATCTGTGCAACAAGTGCGGTGTTACAAAGGGTGTTGAGAAAGCACAGCATTTCACGACCGATGCCAAAGAGAAAGAGACCACCATCATATCGGAATCGTCCGCCACGCTGCCGAAGACAAGGATACTTTGCACGGAGTGCGGCAACAAAGAAGCGTACTTCGTTCTCAGACAGACACGTTCCGCAGATGAACCGGAGACAAGAATATACCGATGCTGCAAATGCAGCCACTCCTGGAGGGAGTATTGATATGTCAATCGGAATGATCAGCGAGGAGGAGTGAATATGTTCAAAGCAGAGATAAAATCCGATACCCTCAAAGGTCTGGTTAACGTGATATCGACGCTGGTGGATGAGGCCAAGTTCAATATAAGCGAAGAAGGCATCAATCTGAAAGCGGTGGATCCGGCTCACGTGGCGATGGTCGACCTTACGATAGGGAAAGGCGCATTCGAATCGTTCTCGGCGGACCGGCTGGAAATGGGTGTCGATCTTGATAAGATGAAAGAAGTGCTCAAGCTTGCAAGCCCCGGCGACATCGTTACGATGGAGCAGAACGAATCGCAGGGAAGGCTTATACTTAAAGTGGGGAACATAACGAGGTCCATGAATCTTGTGGACACATCCGGGATGAACGATCCCAAGGTACCGCAGCTTTCGCTTCCCGCGAATGTGGATGTTGCCGTTTCGGAACTGCAACGGGGAATGAAGGCCGCTGAATCGGTTTCCGACCACATCGCCCTGTCCGCCGATGCGGACACGTTCGAACTTTTCTGCGAAGGCAACACGGACACCGTGAGCCTTAAGCTTGACAGAACGAAACTGGCAGGAATAACAGCTACATCAAAAGTACGCAGTTTATTCCCTCTGGATTATTTTGCGAACCTCGTGAAGGCGATACCGTCCGATACGATCGTGAAGATCTCCCTCGGAGACGACTATCCCGTAAAACTGAGTTTCAATTTCGCCGACGGCAACGGAAGCGTCGGTTACCTGCTTGCTCCCAGGATAGAGAATGACTGAGATGATTCATATGGAAGCGAGTGGAATTTTGAACGATATGGACGACATAAGGAGAATGGCCGATAGGATCAGGATCCATATCATTGAGATGACGTACGAAGCGAGATCCGGTCATCCGGGCGGGTCCATGTCATCGGCAGATCTGTTCGCCGCCCTTTATTTCAACATAATGAAACATAACCCGAAAGACCCGGACTGGAGCGGAAGAGACAGATTCGTCCTTTCAAAAGGACATGCGGCGCCGGTCCTTTACGCGTCTTTGGCGGAATCCGGATATTTCCCGGTCGAGGAACTGCTCACGCTCAGAAAATTGGGGTCAAGGCTTCAGGGGCACCCGGTAAGAGGGAAACTTCCGGGGATAGAGATGTCCACCGGTTCGCTCGGCCAGGGGCTGAGCATGAGCTGCGGCATAGCATTGGCTGCGAAACTCGACAGGAACAACGCCAGGGTCTATTGCCTTCTCGGCGACGGGGAGCTTCAGAGCGGCCAGAACTGGGAGGCCATGATGCTCGCATCCCACTACCGCCTGGATAATCTGACGGTGTTCATCGACCGCAACCGTCTGCAGATAATGGGCAATACGGAAAAGACGATGTCTATAGATCCGCTGAAGGAAAAACTGAAAGCGTTCGGTTTCAGGACCGTTTCAACAGACGGCCACAATGTGAAAAAGATAATAAACGCATGTAACAAGGCAAAACAGTCAAAGCTTCCGACCGCGATAATACTGAACACGATAAAGGGGAAAGGCGTGACGTTCATGGAAAGCAACCCTGACTTCCACGGCCGCCCGTGTACGGCCGATGAAAAGGAAAGAGCGCTGAAAGAGCTTAAGGAGAGGATAGATTGACGAACGTTGCACAGCGCATATACTACGGAAAAGCATTGACGGAACTTGCCGCAAGGAAGGACATAGTCGTTCTTGACGCAGACCTCGGAGGATCAACGAAAGCCTCCGATTTCGAGAAGACGGCGAAAGAAAGATTCATCCAGATAGGCGTTGCGGAACAGAACATGATAGGCGTCGCCGCAGGATTGGCGGCTTCCGGGAAGACCGTGTTCGCATCGACCTTTGCGGTCTTTGCCACCGGCCGATGCTGGGAGCAGATAAGGCAGGCGGTCGCATACCCGCGGCTGAACGTGAAGATCGTGGCGTCGCATTGCGGGATAAGCGTCGGCGGCGACGGTGCGTCGCATCAGGCGCTCGAAGACATGGCGATAATGAGGGCGCTTCCGAATATGACTGTAATATCGCCCGCGGACGCCAACGAAGCGTATGCGGCAACCCTTGCCATAGCCGATCACGATGGACCCTGCTACATGAGAATGGGACGTGCCGATTTTCCGCTTGTGACCTCCGCCGGAGCGGATTTCATAATAGGTAAAGCAACAGTCCTGGAAGAAGGGAAGGATGTCACTCTGATAGGAACCGGTCAAATGCTGACCTCATGCATCGAAGCGTTCAGCATACTGAAGCAGAAAGGAATATCGGCAGAGGTGATCAACGTATCCACCATAAAACCGCTTGACACCGAAACGATAATCTCTTCGGTTTCCAAGACACGGTGCGTTGTCACTGCGGAAGAGCACAGTGTGATCGGAGGTCTCGGATCCGCGGTCGCGGAATGCCTCGCGGAAAACCTTCCGACGCCTCAGATCCGGGTCGGTGTAAAGGATCTGTTCGGAGAATCCGGCGATCCGAACGAACTGATGAAGAAATACGGTCTCACAACGGATGATGTCGTTGCTGCGGCGGAGAATGTCATCGCCAGGAAAAGAAGGTGACGGGAATGAAGATATTCATAGACACGGCGAACATAGAAATGATAAAGGAGATCAGCGGTCTGGGTATACTTGACGGCGTAACAACGAACCCCAGTCTCATCGCAAAGGAGAAAACGGATCTCAGAACATGCGTCAAAAAGATATCCGAAATCGTTGACGGCCCCATATCCGCGGAGGCGATGTCCATGGATGCGGAAGGAATGATCAAAGAAGGACGCGAACTTTCCTTGATACACGAGAACATCAACGTCAAGCTGCCTATGTGCGCCGAAGCGCTGAAAGCAACGAAGACGCTGTCATCTGAAGGTATTGATGTTAACGTCACACTGATATTCTCGCCGCATCAGGCGCTGCTTGCGGCGAAGGCGGGCGCAAGATTCGTCTCACCCTTCGTCGGGCGCTTGGACGATATCGGTCAGGTTGGATCGGAAATGCTTTCGCAGACGGTCGCCGTGTTCAGGAATTATGATATTGACACGGAGATAATCGCAGCAAGCATCAGACACCCGGTGCACGTGCTTGAGGCTGCGATGATCGGTGCGCACATAGCAACGATCCCGTATGACATACTGAAGAAGATGATCTCCCACCCGAAGACCGATGAAGGGATCAGGCTGTTCCTCGCAGACCACGAGAGAGCAAAGAAATCATGATCAGGCACGATGTGATCGTTGTCGGCGGCGGACCCGTCGGCAACAGGGTAGCTTCGCTGTTGGCCAAAGAGTATGATGTTCTCGTAATGGAAGAGCACAGTGTTCCCGGAAGGCCCATGCAATGCACCGGCCTTATATCCGACAAAGTTGTGGAACTGTCGGGCGTTAAACCGACAATACTGAACAGACTGTACGGTGCGAACGTCTTCTTACCGAACGGCCAGAGTATAAAGATAAGATCGAAGGAGCACAAAGGAGTGCTCATAGACCGTTCCGAATTCGATGCGCTCATGGCATCGAAAGCAGAGGACGACGGCGCGAAGCATATGTATTCATCGCGTTTCCTTTCGCACAGTATACGAAACGGTTCGGTTATCGCGGAAACCGATAAAACGACAATTGAAGCGTCAATGATCGTCGGCGCCGACGGTCATAATTCCGTGCTTGCAAGAACGATAGACAACAACCGGCCGCTGGAATATGTGCGGGGCATACAGGCGGACATAAAACACAGGGCCGAAGATCAGGACATGGTGAACATACGCACCGGATCCGAAACTGCGCCCGGATTCTTCTCATGGGAGATCCCGTTCGGAGATATGACACGTGTCGGGTTGTGCACATCATGGTCGGCCGGCCCGCCGTCCGTGTACCTGAAAGCGCTCATGAAAAGGACGGGCCTTGAAGATAAGGAGATAGTGAACAAATATTGCGGCAGGATACCGATCGGCGGTCAAAGAAGGACGTACGCCGATCATCTGCTGCTTGTCGGAGATGCTGCGTGTCAAGTAAAACCCGTATCGGGAGGAGGTCTGCATCCGGCGTTCCTGTCGTCGTATGCGGTCGCCGAGACGGTTGCCGAAGCATTCGATGATAACGACTTCTCTGAAGGATCCCTGTCCGTATACGAGAAAAGATGGAAGCGCGCGGCAGGTAAAGAACTGAGGAGAGGCTACATTCTCAGGAAGATGTACACGACAATGAAAGACAACGAACTGAACCGCGCCGTGGACATATTCAGTAACGATGACATGAAGAACGTGTTGGGAAACGCCGACATAGATCGTCCGAGCGATCTGCTGTTCCGGTTAATGAAAGATCCGAAGGCGATGATGCGTTTGATGCCGATAATGACCAAAGCGATGCTGCGGAGCATATTATGAAGCTTGCAAAGGTTCCTAACGAAAAGGCGTCGGAGGCTATACCTTCACTAATATCCGGAGGATTGGTGAATTCCGGTGCCAAGATATGTAAAGGCGACGGCGTGAGATACGTTCCGATATACGACGGCTGTGAGAACGAGGCGTCGGCAATGGGTTTTGAGATCATTGACGGAAACGCCTTTGAACGGGGAACGAGAAGCCCTCAGAACAGAATAAAAAACAGACTGGGTCATCTTCCGGACGATATCGTTGATGCGCTGCCGATGAGATGGGAGTTCGTCGGGGACATAGTGATACTGAGGATGCATGATAACTTATACCAATACGGAAAGGAGATAGGGGAAGCGTACGCAAAGGAACTGAATTCCAAGACGGTATGTGCGGACACCGGCGGCGTATCCGGTGAACTGAGACAGCCTAAGATGAATATCCTTTTCGGCAGCGATACGGAAGCCGTCAGGCTTGAGAACGGAATAAGATATAAGTTCGACGTGACAAAGATAATGTTCGCATCCGGAAACGTTGACGAACGTCACAGAATGAGGCAATTGGATTGTAAGGATGAAACGATCGTCGACATGTTCGCCGGGATCGGATATTTCACGTTGCCGATAGCAAAGTTCGCGGGCGCCGAGAAAGTAATCGCGTGCGAGAAGAACTCCGATTCATTTCATTATCTGCAGGAGAACATAAAGATCAACGGATTGGAGAACATCGTTATACCGGTGATGAAGGACAACCGGAAATTGAAATGCGTGAACGCCGACAGGATAATAATGGGTTACGTCCGAAAGACATCCGAATTCCTGGACAAGGCCAAAGAGATGATAAGGGCCGGCGGAATAATTCATTATCATGACACTTTTTACGTAAGCGAATATGACAAACGGGTGAACAGCATATTCACAGAGGTCTTCGGAACGAACGGATATGATCTGCTTCACATAAGAGAGGTGAAATCCTTCGCTCCTTCGGTGTCGCATTATGTGGCCGACGTACGGATATCATAAACGTTCGCCGGAGCCGGATGCGGTCAGCAGGTTTTCCATTGCGTTTATGTATTCCTTGCCTTCCGAGGCTATGAGCCGGTCAACGAACGGACAAAGGAATTTTGCCAGGTCTTCCTCGTCGGCGCTCCATTTCCATGTGAAATCCCCTTCCACCCCGGATGATATTATGAACGCCCTTGCCAGTGATTTCGAGCGGCTCTCTTTGAGCGAAGCGTGTTCGATCTCCTTCTTCAGCAACGGGGTTCCGCCTGCCAGGAATGATCTTGCGAACTTATCGGCAAGTTTTCCGACCGGTCCGAGACCTTTCAGTTCGGGTAGCTTCGCGGCAACGGACAGCCACATCTGACCGACGATCGCGTCCTCTATAGCGTGCACGGGCAGCATTTTGGACAGGTCGCCCATCTTATTGACCACTTCTTCGGATGATGCTGCCGCCAATATCTCCCTTGCACCGTCCTTCCAAACCGACGAAAGGGCTTCGCTCATCCTGTCGCTTTTCAGTATCACCGCTTTCTTGTTGTTTGAAAGATAGTTTCTGAGAAGTTCCTTTTCCTTATCCGTACCGTTCAGATCGTTCATGAAAGCGTTCAGATCGGAACCGTAATGTCTGTTGTCGATCATGTATGCGGATACGCCGCTGCTTGTCAGATCCTTCTTCTTGCCGCGGAGGATCGTTTCGATGACAATCCGATCGGTTATCTTTCCGATTGAATACTGTTTCAGTATCTCTCCCGTTATACTGTCAACGCCGCCGTCCTTTGATGCGTGGTATTTGTGTTCAACCGAAACATCAAAATCGTCCAGCGGATCGATCGCAATGATCCTGGATATCAGGTACATGAGCGTTGAGACCTCTTCCGCGCACTCGCTGCATATCCTTATGCCGGAGCTGAGGGACTTTGAACGTATCACCAGTGCGCCCTCGGCCGCATGTCCGCAGTCGGTCCCGTCGTCCCCGAAATCATACGGCGTCTCGTAGAAAAGATCAAGAAGATAATCCTTGGGCATGTTCGCCGTGTTTGAACATACGAGTTCATCGTTCAGCGAGTACATGTGCAGTTTCTTCTTTTTAGCGAATTTGTTGTAAAGCAGAAGCCTTTTCTGAGGATCGTCGTAATATTGAACGCCTATCAGTTTGTCCTTGCCGACGCTTCCTCTCATCACAAACGGAACGTCTTCTCCGGCCAGCTTTGCGGCGGTCAGGCAAGGAACCGTTCCGGACGCGTAAACGGATATCGTTCCTGCATATGCTTTCACGATATCGTCGCCTCCTCTCTGCGATATTTTGTTCAGAGCCTCGGCGCTCCCTTTGAACTTATCGAGTTTTGCGATCTCCGAGAACGTCTTGTCGAAATGGCATTTCCTGCAGCTGCCGGCGCATTTGGGCCTCAGCAGACCCGGGTCCTCCCAAAGAGCCTTGGACATGGCCATTATGTCCCCCTCAAGACGTTTAGGTGCGTTCCTGGCGCCTCTGAACCTGCCTTTCTTTCGCATGGGTTCCGTATCGTATCGATGACTAATAACTTTCCTCTGCCGCGCATTCTCACATATCAGGACATTCGAAAAAGGATTTCATGCTGCGGCGAACGGTATGTTTCACGATCTTCGCGGCTTTCCGCAGGACAGTTTGCCTTCCGGACAATGCCCTTTTATACACGGAGGGCCGGCATTCATGAAAATGATCGGAGAAATATCCTTGCATATCCGTAACATTCGATCTGCCATGTCCCTTATCTCCCATTGGGCGCGTTCGCAGCACCTTAAGGAAAAGAAATGAAGGAGTTCGCGGGCATTCATCGTTATCGTTATATTTGTTGTGCAGCCGTTCGGCAGCACATACCTTGCGTCCTCCGCGGGTATGCGTTCACTGAGTTTTCTGTAGGCGTCCCATATACTGTCCATCGCTTCGGCGTATATTTTCAATGAATCGGGGTCGGATGACACGGTCTCCGGGACCACGTACGTTGATTCGTTCAGCGGAACATACCTCTGGCTCTGCTGCGAGAAAGACGCGATCCTGTGTCTTACCAGCTGATGTGTAAGCGCCCTTGAGACGCCTTCGGCCGAGAACGTGAAGACCGCATGCTCGATCACGGAATAATGGCCCATGCCGACGATCTTCGACAATATGCGCTCCGGATCGCCGACATCATTCATAAGTTCATGCGACGGTTTCTCGGAATAGCACGAGTTTCCGGCGGATGCGCATATCCTGTCCGCGTCCTGTGTGCTTGCCAGCAGTTTTACGATCATTCATCCAACTCCGATGGTCCGGACCACAGTTCAGCTCTTAGAGAATCCATGCTTTCCTTGTCCATGAGCGTCTTCAGCCTTATCTTTCTTATGCTGTCCGTCTCTTCTTCCAATGACCTTGCGATGCCTTCCACGTGTCCGTCGCCGATGACGACGACGATGCTTTCATGACGCTTCAGCGCCTCTTTTATCCTTTCGGACATGTATGCATTCCTTTCGTCGATCAGTTTTCTTACCAGCGTCGGATACTTCTTCCTCATTTCGCCGAAGTATTCCTCTTCGTTCTCTGCGAACTCTTGGATCAGAATATCCGCTTTCCTTCTTCTGAATCTGTCGCCGAACAGTGAGAGCGTGAATCTCATCCTCTCGCGGAACGGCATTTCGTTCCATAGTTCAGTCATTGTCAGACCGGCGTCCTTGTCGATGAATTCAACGGCGGCGCCCAATGTTCTTCCCGTTTCAACGGCGGCTATGAATTCAGAACCGACCTGAGAATCATATTCTTCGGCCATTCTTCTCTGGTACTTGGCCATCTTCCTGTACGCCCACGGCGAATTGTTGTTTTCCTCATTCACCGCATCTGCGGTTATGGCGCCGTATCTTGACGCATCCAGTTCTACCAGAACGGCGTCGGGCCATATGTTCCTCACGATGAACTTCACCTGCTCGGCTATCTTGAAAACGTGACCGGTGCCTACTAAGGTTATCATTGTTCGTTGAAAGCAACAACTTTTTATTAACACTTGTGCTGACGGATCCGTGAACAGCAGGTACAAACTCGTCGCCTTTGATATGGACGGGGTTCTTATCGATCATGAAGGTTCGTGGACCTGGGCAAATGATAAATTTGAAGTGGACAACAGAGAAGCGTTTGAAATGTTCAAAGAAGGCAGGATCACCGAGATCGAATTCATACGCCGTGATATCGGCCTGTGGCTCGGAAAACATCCGAACGTGAACATCAGCGATCTGATCAACGCGCTGCGTGACGTTCCTTTGATAAATGGCATCAGGGAAACGATCGAAACGCTTTCACAGAATTGCATAAAAAGTGTCATAGTGAGCGGCGGCATCGACAAGGCGGCGCAGATGATCGCCGAGGAATACGGATTTGACGATTATGCGGCCAATACGATACTTTCACATCCCGACGGAAGGCTCACGGGCGACGGAAAGATCAACGTTGACCTCACGGACAAAGGAATAAAGACAAGAGAGTTCATGAACAAATATGACGCCCGCAAAGAGGAGACCGTGGCCATCGGCAACTCATATACGGATGTGAAGATGTTCGAGGCCGCAGGGTTCAGCATCGCTTTCAATCCTATTGATAAGAAGACCGTGGATGCCGCGGACAGGGTTGTGCGAAGCCGGAGCATCACGGATGTCCTTGACATAATACTTGCGAAGTGAAACAACATATCCAGACGTTAGAATTGGATTATCAGTTCTCGAGGTCGAGCACCGCATACGTCCTTCTTCTGTATTTCCCGTATACGCGTACTATGTTCCTCGCTTCGGCGGAACCTCTTCTGAGCATCCGGCCCTGTATCTTTATTGAATGCACCAGGCAGTCCATATCATCGAAACTTAATATATCGCCTATCGTGAACTCATCGTCGGGGGACGACGGCACGGTCTTGGAATACGTTTTGCGGTCGTCGTTTATTGAAACTTTCACATGCACCGTATCAAAACTTATCGTCCACAGTGTCATTATCTCGGTGGCCCTTGCCGATTTCACGCGCTTGCCTTGCGCCAGTTCCAGACCCGATATCCTTACTATGTTCCCGGAATCCGTGCTGAACTCGTCGCCCACTTTGAGAAGGTCGTCGTCCTCCAGCGTTATCGATGTGCTGACGGATTCACTGCCGTCGCTTATTATCATCCTGACCTCGATCTCCTTCGGAAATCGTATGGTGGTCGTTCTTGTGAGACCGCAGTCCTGACATTTTATAGTGGCATCCAAAGAATCCTTTCCCGTTTTTCCCTTCAACACATCCTGTGTTGTGATATCATCGCAGTCAGGACATTCGAAGTATATTTCGCCGGGAACATCTTTCATTTTTGTTTTCCTCTCACCGCAGGAACGGGAAGCCGTGTCCGGGTATTATTACATCAGCGTATTCTGTTATGTACTTTATACTTTTCATGGATTTTTCCGCATCACAGTTGATTCCTGGCGGTATCATTTTTCTATGGTTGTCCTCAAGCGGTATCGCGTCTCCGGCGATCGCATACTTCCTTTCCGATTCCACGAACACGCTCATCGATCCTTTCGTGTGACCGGGCGTGTGCACAAGCTTCACTCCCGGTGCGATCTCGACATCTTTTGAGATACGTACGATATTATCCCCGTCGATCTGTTCTTCCTTTCTGACGTAGAACTTCGCCTTCCTGAAAAGGTCGTTGTTCCCGCAGTGGTCGCGGTGCGCGTGTGTAAGAACGACAACATCAACATCCTTCGGAAAAACGCCTATCTGTTTGAATGACGTCCTTATGGACGCCTGTCTCTCTCTGCTGCTTGTGTCCACCACTATATTGAGATCGCCGGTGCGTATGAGCGTTGACGTGGAATGCGCTTCTTTGATCAGGGTCCCGTCTCTTACGAGGCTGCCGATTGTGAGTATATCCAACACGTTCAAATCTCGTGGTCGTTCTCGCATCTGAATCCTTTCCTTGTCATTGTTATCTTAGAACCGCATTCCGGGCATTTTACATTTTTCAGTATGTTCTCGGCCCATATCATTTTCGAATTGTCGTCTATCGAATTCTCCGCATGGCCGTACATCTCTCTGAGCGACGCCGATGTGCATAATCGTTCAAGCGCGGATATATCGGTGCATATATCCTTTGATGTCTTCCCGGGACGTAATATCCGCGCGATCCCTGCGCCTGCCGCGAATCCTCCCAGGTGTGCGGCGTATGCGACCGGTGACGGGTCCAGCGGGAAAAGGAACAGCTGCATCGCAAACCATATAACTATCGGAATCCACACGCTGAACCTGTTCGTAAGGATCGGGCCTAAGAAGAACATTATCTTCTCTCTCGGGTAAAGCATGATCATCGCTCCCATGAGCGCGGATATCGCTCCGGATGCTCCTACGGCCACGTATATGATGCTCGAGTTCCATTCCGTGAATGCGAACAATGCGCTGCCCGCCATCCCTCCGAGGAAGTAAATTGCAATGAACCTTTCTTTTCCTATTCGGGATTCGAGCGGCAGGCCTATGGCCACCAGAAATAACATATTACCGATGAGGTGCATGAAATTGGCATGCACGAACATTGACGTCACGATCGTCCAAAGATCTTCACCGTTGAAGAACAGCGTCGATTTGAAACCGAGATCGATGGTTACACTCATACGTTCGAACGATCCGAGCGTCATCATTACCGTGAAGATGATCATGTTCGAAGCTGCCAGTATGATCGTCGGACTGTGTTTGCGCAGCGCCAGAAGTATCAGTGTAACCGCAACTATGGCGATTATGATCCATGACACCGTCTCCATGCGCGGGGATCGCTCTGCAAATATTTAAGCCGTGAACGGCTATAGCTCAGCATGTTGTACGATCCCGGCATACAGATCGAAGAGCGGGGCGATGTTTACGCTCCGGCCGAGGACAGTGTGCTTTTGATAGAGTCGCTCAATATAAGGGAAGGGGAGCGCGTTCTTGAGATCGGGTGCGGAAGCGGAATTGTAGCGATACACTGCGCAAAGAACGGCGCTTCCGTGACCGCGGTCGATATAAACCCGGCGGCGGTCGCACTGACACGGAAGAACGCGGCGGCCAACGGTGCGTTCATGGACATCCGCCTTTCCAACCTTTACGAAGATATTGATTCGCATTACAACACGATCGTGTTCAACCTTCCGTATCTTCCGGTTAAGGAAGAAGGCGTTCTGGAAAAGGCGTGGTCCGGAGGGGAAGGCGGTATGGAAAGTCTTGTGAATCTT
Organism: Candidatus Methanomicula labiotermitis; assembly: GCA_009780575.1. Classification (GTDB taxonomy): domain Archaea; phylum Thermoplasmatota; class Thermoplasmata; order Methanomassiliicoccales; family Methanomethylophilaceae; genus Methanomicula; species Methanomicula labiotermitis. The sequence continues at coordinate 6,304 of WQZU01000012.1, read as the reverse complement.
CTGAACAACGTACGCGACCGCCTTTTACCGCGCGGAAGGTTCGTTGTCGTTGTCTCGTCGCTTATGGATGAGCACCGTCTTGAAAAGGTCCTGCGCGAGTATGAGGTCAATGTGCTCGGCGAGAAGAAGATATTCTTTGAAACGCTCAAAGTATTGGAGATACGTCTCTAATCCAATATCCTTTTGATCTCAGCAGCGAGAAGTTCGTTCATCCTTTTGCCGTCCAGTTTTCCTCTCAGCGCTTCCATGACCGGCCCCATCAGCGGACCGGCGGATGCTGTTCCCTTCTCCCTGACGAATTTTTCGCGTTCTTTCACAATTCCGGCGATGATCCTTATCGCTTCGCTTTCGTCCACCGCGCCTATTCCGAGCTTCTTTACCGCATCATTCAGCGATACGCCTTTCGCTATCTCCCTGAACAGCGAGGGCAACGCTTCTTTGGCGAACTTCGATCCTTTCAGAGAATCGAAGACCTCGAGTACCGATCCTTCCGATATTGCGCCGATGTTCGTTCCTTCGCGTTCCATTTCCGTGAATGTGCCGAGGAACGTCGTCGCTGCGATGGATACCATGCTCCTGTCTTTGGCTATCTTTTCGAACAGATCCTCGTTGCCTTCCCTGACGATCTGCCGGGCCTGCTGATCATTGAGTCCGTATTTTGAGATGAGTCTCTTTTCCGTCTCTTCCGGAAGTTCCGGTAAATTGGAATATATCCTTTCGAGTCTGTCGCTTGTTATCATTATGGGAGGCACATCCGTCTCCGGATACATTCTTGCCGCTCCCGGGAGAGGTCTCATGTATCTTGATGTTCCGTCGGGCTGCGGGTCTCTCGTTTCCTCGGGAACCCCGGTAAGCGCTTCCTTTGCCCTTTCGACGGCCGCTTCAAGCGCCGTTATGCAAACGTTCTCCTTTTCCGCGCATAAGACGAAAGCGTCCTGTTCCTTCATTTTCAGATGTTCGCGTATCTTATTGACAATATCCTGTTCAATACCGTATGCGGGTAATTCATCGGAATGGAATATTCCTTTCACGCCTTTGGTCCTGGCCCTTTGCGCCATCTCCGCACCCAATCGTAACTTTCCGTCGCCGCCGTTGAGCACTCCCGCAAATCCCTGAAGTCTGACCGCCATTACTTTTCCGTTCTCCGACAATGCGCCTCTGATGACCTTTGACTGACAATCCTTGAATACAGCGGTCACATCTTCCAATTTGCCGTCAGCGGAAACATTTCGTGATGAAAGTATTTTTTTGATCTCCGTAAGCATAATATGTCTCTGCACTTCGTTCTCCACGTACATCGGAAGGAGTCTGAGTTCCTGCGCCCCTTTAATTTCGGTCCTCGGTCCTCCGGGCAGGGAGATGTTTATGTCCTCCCGTATAGTGCCTATACCTCTCTTCACTTTTTTCGTGGCCCTTAACATTGTTCCTATTCTCAGAGCGACTTCCATCGCCTCTTCCGGCGTCCTGATGTCCGGGCCGGTGGCTATCTCTATGAGAGGTATGCTCAGGCGGTCCAGGCGATACGTTACTTCGCCGTCCTTCTCTTCTATCTTCCTCGCCGAGTCCTCTTCCAGACATACGGACTGGATCGTTATCCTTTTGCCGCTGATCTCGATGTACCCGTCAACGGCCACCATGGCCGTCCTCTGATATCCTCCGGGCCCGGAACCGTCAACGATGATCTTCCTCATGAAATGGATCTCATCAATTATCTTCGCGTTGACCATTGCGGCAAATGTAAGCGCTATATCCAGCGCGTCCGGGTTAACGTTCCCGGGCGGTTCTTCATCAAGTTCTACTAAACAGCTTACTCGCGCCGGCGACTGGTATCTGAACCCTCTCTGCTTCTTCGATTCGATCAAAGCCGCATGATCCGTCAGCCCCGACTCTCCGGCCGTCGGTCTCAGTCTTCTGAAGTATGTGTCCGTACTCTCTTCGGAAAGCTCGCTTTCGCAGGAACAGAACAATTTCTTCGTGTTGAGCTGCTGATGTATCTCGATACCGCAGATGAACCTGTCACCAGATGACATCGACCGTCCTCCTGTCGCTCGTCTCATACGAAAGCCGTGTGTTCATGATCCTTTTCGCTTCATCCGTATCTTTTGAATTTGCAAGCGCCCACATGAGTTTCACGTAGGCTGTTTCGGGCAGCATATCCGATACAGGTATGATTCCGATCTTCCTAAGCTCCCGCCCGGTGTCGTAAACATCCATACCCAGCGGTCCGTTCATGCATTGCGATGTCATAACGACGACCGCACCTTTTCCTATTGCTTTGCCGAACAGTGATGCCATTTCGTTGCTTACGTGTCCGAGTCCGGTGCCTGCCACAACTATTCCCTTTGAATCCATGATCACGTCTTTGAACAGTGCCGGATCCATTCCGGGATAGAATTGAAGAAGCGTCACTCTCTTTTCCATATCCGTGTATGCGGCCGTTCTCTTTGATGCCGCCGTTATATCATCTTTGAACGTTATTTTTCCCGATGCGTCAATGTGCGCAACCGGCACCGTGTTCACGCTTCGGAACGCATCCCTTCTGGAAGTGTGCATCTTCCTTACGCGTGTGCCGCGATGCACCGCATACGAATCGTCGTTCATAGTGTCATGCATCACCACATAGACGCCGGCGGCCTTTGACGACGCGCAGAATCTTACGGACGCCATGATATTACCGGGAGCGTCCGATGACGGTCGGTCGGTCGGTCTTTGCGATCCCGTCAGGACAACCGGGCCGCTTATTTCCTTTAACATGAATGACAGTGCCGCAGCCGTGTAACCCATGGTGTCCGTGCCGTGCGATATAACAACGCCGGCGGCGCCGTTGTTAAGTTCTTCCTCCGTTGCTTTGGCAATCTCCTTCCAATGATCGACATTCATGTTCTCCGAGAAAACCGAGATAATGTTCCTTACCTTCACATTCGCAACATCGAGAACCTCGGGAACAATATCCAAAAAATGTTCTGCCGACAGACCGGGGCGCATCGATCCGCCGTCCGCTTTTGAACCGATAGTACCTCCCGTTCCTATGAGAACGATATTCGGAAGTCCGTTCTTCATCTTGTGCTCCTGCGTCTTATGAACTTTCGTTGCCGGTTTTCCGATGACCTTTACGGAGTCTCCCTTCTTCACTCTGAATCCGGCGTTGTATCCGCTTTTCATCTTTATGACAATGATATCGTCCCTGTGAGACATCAGGACGCCTTCGTATTCCTTATCGCCGATCGTTAACGATATGACGGAACCCTCGTCTGCGCCTGCAGATCCGAGCATCTTTGACAGTTCGCCGGATTCGTTCATGTTATCATGTTTCCGTACATTTTTCCGTATCATTTTTCGTCATTTTTCCGTTAATCCGTTATCATTTAATTTCTCTTCGTAACGTTGTATCGAAAAAAAACCGACGGTAATGATTATTTTCGTGGAACCGCGTCCTGATAACCTATTATCTTTATTTAAAAACATCGTTGAATCCTCCGTGCATGATGCGGGCGTTCTCCATCGGATCGGACCTGTTCACCTTGACGTTCTGCGCCTTCATCATAAGATCGTCGCGCGGCCGGTAATAACGATGCGTCATATTCGCATCATTGTGCCTTGCGAGTTTCATCGCCATTTGGATCGGGACGCCGGAGTCCAGTTTGTTCGTTATGTACATCGATCTGAGCGAATGCGGCGACGTCTCCGCGCCTACCTCCTTGCTGAGTTTCCTGACGTGGCTGTAGAATGCTCCCGGTGAAAGTTTCCGTAATTTTCCGAGATCCCTGATAACCAGCCGGCCGCCGGCGTCGTCCTTATACTTCTCGACCAAATCCTTTCTGATATCCAGATATTCTTTCAGTTCACGCATAAGTTCGTCGCTGATCGGCAATCTTGCGGTCTTTCCTCCTTTTCCGCGCACGATGGTGATCCATTGACCGTCTATGTCCCTTACGTTAAGATTGCATATCTCCCTGCGCCTGAGGCCGAGCTCCGCGCCGAGGACCAGGGCGATCCTTATGCTCGGATCATCCGCGAGTTCAAGCATTTTCAGATAGTCCTCATGCTCCAGCGTCTTTCTGTTCTTTATCACAACATCGAATTTGAGATCCATCGATTGAAAATTTGTGTTCCGGTTATTCTTGTCGGACATGGCTTGGCAGAAACTTTTCAGAATCGCCGTATAGGTCATTTTCGTGTTGTCAGACAGGTCCATATCAAGTATTACGTTGACTTCCCGCTCTCCTATCGTCTGCGGGTCTGCGGATAATCCTTTGTCGCGGAAGATGCGCAATAAATACCTGAGCTTTCTCCGGTAGTTGTCGACGGTCGCTTCACTCCTTCTCCTGTATTTCTCGGCGAATTCGTCCACAAGCGTCATTATCTGCTCGAAATTTCTTTCTGTCATGCCGCTCCCTCCTTCATTCCGACATTCACTGTTTCCGTAACATCGCAGCGATGATGGTCGTGTAAGTATTCTTTTGTTATTCTCAGAGAATGGTATTTGCTTATGCGGGACGCGATCTTCCTGACATCCGGGTTGCAGACTTTGTCGATACCTGACGTGACCTTCATGACATCCGGGCTGCAGACTTTGTCGATACCTGACGCGATCTTCCTGACCTCCGGGATGCGGATCATCAGGCCGCGGCGCCGCGCGGTCTGTCTCCATCTGTCAATGGGATCGTGACGCTGCATTTCCTCATACGATCGTATCGGTATCGTTTCGGTGCACATGCAGACGCGCATGTATCTCGCGGCACACCGTCCGTCCTCTGTTTTCTCACACACTTTACCATATAATGATCGGAAAGGGCATGAATACCTATTGACATGCATAAGTGAAACAAGTTCGTGCGGAAGAGGCATTCATTTCACCTCGATCTTCTTCATTGTGAAAGTTACTCTCTCATCCGGTGCGAGATCCATATGCCTGACGGCATCCATTGGTATGTTGATATACAGTTTCCCCTGGCCTCTCGCCCTCACCGGAACGGTCGACGTCCATTCGGTGATCAGTCCCTTAGTCTTCTTAATGTCCTTTTTCTCTGCACATGTGTGCGAATCGTGTTCTGATGCGTCTTTGTTCATTTGATGATCTCCTGCCTTTCGGCATAGGAGTGTTAAGCCGTTCTAGTATAAATATGTTACACAGAGTGTACACTTTATGGCAAAACATTGTCATCTGGGAGACCTGCCGCCGAAGCAGGAGATCAAACCGGAACGAGGCAGGTCTCGCGGCACACTAAGATTATGATACTATAATACACCGTCACGCGAGGTTATGAATTGTGTATATTCCTTATACTCCGCCCGTTTACGCTTTTAAATGACACCGAGAAATTCCGGGCGTAGCGACGGTGTTGAACGAATCGAGAATCTTTCAGATTGGCGCTTTTCACCGCCATCGCCACGCCTGCGGCGGCGGCCGCGGTCGCGGCCGCTGCGATTGCGATCCTTCCCCATCCCAGAGGGTTTGTCGATGATGCCGCTGTCAATGCAGCAGCTTTTACCGTCTCTTCGGTCTTCCTTTTGCATTCACAGATCACCTGCTATGACGTTCTGGCGTCCTTCGCGGAGGCCGCGGTGTTGTGCATGTCCGCAATCGTTGCCAAATAACGTCATTGACGGACCGCAATGATCGATTTATAGAAGTCAGTTTATCGATCTCGGAGCTCCGAACCCGATGATGAACGGATCTCCCAGATGATTCCCTCCGAGCATGAAGAAAGAGAGCGATATCTTGCCTTCTTCACATGAAGTTATGAAAGTATCTTGAAGTGTCGGGACGATGTAGAAATTGTCGCCGTCTGGGCTGAACCCGATCCTTATGTTATACTCTTTCATCGGCTCCAAGTTGTTGAATTCGATGGATACGCTCCATAGCCAATTGGGCGACATTGTCCCGAAAAGTACGAAACTCTCTGTGTCCGCGTCGTATGTTGCTGTAAATACTAGTCTTGTGCCTGGATCCGTAAGATTGCCATCAATGCGGGGAAATGGAGCCTCGTCAGAGGAAACGACCTGAAAGCTTATTGTGTAGTAGGGGTCGGTATCATCCATCATCGAGAATAGTTATCAACGCATATGCTGCGATCACGACGGTAACCGTCAATACAAGGGCCGCGAGTATAGCGTTGTTTCTATTCACGGTGCTTTATCTGTATATTGATTGTTAAATCTTGTTTCCAGATAGTGTCACTATCTAAATTGAAAACTTCGAAACCGGTATGGTAAGAGTTTGAGACAATGACCGAAACCCTGTTCTGAGACCGAGTCGAAGACGAAGGTCGAAGAACAGGGTTTCGGCGCAAAGAGTATGTGG
>WQZU01000011.1 GCA_009780575.1 Candidatus Methanomicula labiotermitis | reverse complement strand
GGTGTACTACATCACCAGGAAGAAGAAATGAAGGAGAAGCCAAAACACGGTTGAACGGAAAACAGAAAATAATGATCTCGGAATCCGCGGAAAAACGTCCGCGGATTCCGAGGTCATGACAACCCTTTACCGGAAGAAGGCTGTGCGGCCGAAGGTCCAGCGGAACGGAAGGGTGATAACTATACTTACCGGAAGGACGCGAAGCGTTCGATCGGGACATGTCTTTGTTCTCATTCCGCCGTAAAAGAAGGCGGTTACCGTAAAGAAATCCCGACAATAATTCAGCATATTGCAGTATCCTTTTGTATACTTTCTATTTTTTATATCCTAAACACTGATTGGTTTGTCAGCGTTAAGTCAGGATTAAATCGGAAGTGTTAGCATTAAGTTTGTAAACTCCAAAAAATATACAATGGCATTGGTTTTGGCGGTATCATTATCTTTGATATCATTGGCGGCATTCGCAGTGTATGATTCAGAAGACAACGATAATGATCTTAGTTCTTCGGGCATCGGTATGTCCGCACCGAACTTTTTAGAGATCGATCTTTCCAACGGTGACGGTTCGCTGTTCGGAACAATAGCGGATCAGAATAAGGATCATTATGAATTCTGCAATATCGAGAATGTTTTGAATATATTGGACCGACCGTCCGATGATACATATTTCCTCATAGTGCAGAGCACATCGAATGCATATCCTTCCGATATAGTGATCCGGAACGATAGTATCGAGATGGCGATAAAGAACATAAATTTCAGCGGCAGCATAATATTGGATGCTGACTCCGAACTGAAATTATTCCTGGAAGGAACGAACACGATAAACTGGGGCATCTTAGCTCCCGCAGGAACAACACTCACGATAGACACAGTCAATGCGATCGGAGGCATCGGATCTGAATCAACTCACACGCTCACGGTTCGGAGTCAATTCAACAATGCGGCCATCGGCGGCGGCAATCAGCAGGACGGAGGCAACATAACGATAAACGGCGGCACGATCAATGCAACAGGCGGCGATAGCGCCGCGGGCATCGGCGGCGGCAATGGCGGCAGCGGCGGTACCATAAATATAAGCGGAGGCACAGTGAATGCAATCGGCGGCCTGGCTGCCGCAGGCATCGGAGGAGGCATCCACGGCCACGGCGGAAACATAACGATCTCAGGAGGCGAAGTTACCGCATCCGGCGGATTGGGCGGTGCGGGAATAGGAGGAAGCGCCGGCGGATCCGGAGGATTCATTGAGATCGACGGAGACGCAACGGTGAAGGCATTCGGCGGCGCCGGCGGCACGTTAGATCATGAATCTGGAATTTATTCATCCGGCGGTGCCGGGATAGGCGGCGGAGGAGACATACCGGGATTTGCACCCGGAGATAACGGCGGCGATATCCGCATAGGAGGAAATTCATCAGTGACCGCGATCGGCGGCGCAGGCATTTTTGACCTGATGATCCTGCGCGGCGGAGGTGCAGGCATTGGAGGCGGAAGCGGCGGTACCGGCGGCAGCATAACGATCGATGGAGGCGAAGTGACCGCAACCGGCGGCATCGGCGGCGCAGGCATAGGAGGCGGCGACAGCGGCACCGGCGGCAGCATAACGATCGGCGGCGGTACGGTTACCGCAACCGGCGGAGACTGGGGAGCAGGCATAGGAGGCGGCATCAGAGGCGACGGCGGCAGCATAACGATAACAGGTGGAGAAGTAACCGCAACGAGCAATTTAGGCGGCGCAGGAGTAGGCGGAGGATATGAAGGCAACGGCGGCGTCATAACTATAAACGAAGGTAAGGTGAACGCAGTGAGTCATTCAGGCGGCGCGGGCATAGGCGACGGATTCGGAGGCTTCGGAAGCATCATAACGATCGACGGCGGCGAAGTGACCGCAACCGGCGGAGACTGGGGAGCAGGCATAGGAGGCGGTACTCATAGCGGCGACGGGAAGATATTGATCTCCGGCGGCAAAGTGAACGCAACCGGCGGAGATTGGGGAGCAGGCATAGGAGGCTGGAGCGACAGCGGTATCATAACGATAGACGGCGGCACAGTGACCGCAACCGGCGGCTCGGGCGCTGCAGGAATAGGCGGAAGAATGAACGGCGTAGGAGTAACGATCAATTTCGGCGTGAACGCGGAAATCTATGCGTACTCAGACGGTGTCAAACCGGCCATCGACTTTTTGGCAACGGGTGCGGACCACAACGGATACTTCGTCAATGCGATGCTGGATACATCAAACGCAGATGTCCTCAAACTGCTGATATTCAATTCAGACAACTCATCACTGATAGGATCGCCGGTGATCCCGGCGAACTTCAAAGGCTTTGCGTTCCAGCTTCCCGGTTCACAGGACCGTGCGGAATACGCTATATTTGCCGGATTCGTATCCGTATTGCGCGCAGATGACAGCAGTATCATATACTCAATAAACTCACTGATCGGTTACGATGATCACAACACCGTAAATCCCGGGAAAGGATATTTACCTGTCAGGATCACGGGGCCGATCGTGATGCCGGTCATCGCACCGATACCGGACCATGTGTTCACCGGATCGGCGATAGAACCGGTACCGGTCATAACGTTCAACGGTGTTGAACTTGTGAACAATGTTGATTTCACGCTCACATACAGTAGCAATGTCAGCGTCGGAACGGCAACGGTAACGGTAACATTCACGGGCAGCTTCACCGGCAGCGAACCCGTAACATTCGAGATAATACCGAGCGTGCACACACTTAACAACGGAGGCATAAACTGGCTTCTCATACTATTGGTGTTCCTCGTGATACTGTTAGTGCTCACCGCACTCTATACGCATAAGAGGAAATGATATCAAAACAAACGCACACGATAAAAGAGGAACGATGACAGAAAAGGAAACGAAATAAGAGACACAGCGGCGATCCCGATCGCGGTCCTTGCCGAAAGAATACGTAGCCCGATCGACCGGCAAGGGCCTGTCTCACCCAGTCCTTTATTCTCTTTTCACTGCTTTTTCGAACGCTTTGAGATGTCATTTCAACAGATATGCGGCGTCAGTATAGTTTTTATGATGAATCAATATACAGTCTGTTCATGGCGGAGAAGCTCGGAGAGACGTCTGCATTGTGTCCCATCTGTCTTAAAACGATAAAAGCGGCCAAGGTTGCGGAAGACGACAAGGTCTTCATCGTGAAGGAATGCAAGGACCACGGATCGTGGAAAGTACAGATATGGAGCGGCGTTGAGCATTATAAGTACCTGTATGAGTTCGCCGCCGTTCAGAAACCTCCTCTTAAGTTCGCCGTGAAAGAAAGAAAGGAATGTCCGCAGGACTGCGGATTATGCGGCGGGCACAAACAGCATACTTGTCTGAATGTTGTAGAAGTAACCAACGCATGCAATCTTAACTGTCCTATCTGCTTCGCCGGTGCAAACGACTGCGGTTACAAATATCATCCTTCCATTGAAGAAATAAAAAAGATGTTCCGAACGGTCGTGGACCACGTCAAAAGCCCGCGCGTTGTTCAGCTGAGCGGCGGCGAACCGACGATAAGGGACGACCTTCCGGAAATAATAAAAGCTGCCAAGGAAATGGGAATAGAGCACATTGAAGTCAACACAAACGCGCTCAGGATATCCGAGGACACGGATTATCTCAAAGCTTTGGCGGACGCAGGCCTTGATTCGTTCTATTTACAATTTGACGGTGTTGACGATCAGATCTATATGAAAACACGCGGCCGTCCGATGTTCGGCGTGAAGAAGAAAGCCGTAGAGAACTGCGGCGTTGCGGGCGTAGGCGTAACATTGGTCGTTACGGTGTCGCCGAACATCAATCTGGATCATGTCGGAAAAATAATAGAGTTCGCATCTCTCAATGTTCCGACGGTGAAAGGCGTACATTTCCAGCCGATCACATATTTCGGAAGATATCCCGTTGAACCGAAAGATAAGGACCGCGTGACGTTGCCCGATCTTGCCAACGCGATAGAAAAACAAACAATGGGAATGCTGAAGGCCGACAACTTTCTTCCGACATCATGTTCCAACGTTCACTGCGACATGAAATCGCTTTCCGTTGTTCTGCCGGACAGTTCTCTGTTCCCGCTGACGACAATGGCGCTTGGTCCTCCGGCGAAGACCGATGACATCGCCGACAAAACGAGGATGGAGGTTTCGAAGTTCTGGAGATTCATAGAAGACACAATGGACGGCCAATCCGATGAAGGCAACAACACGTGGAGATCATTCGTCAGCCGCGCGAAGACACACTATCTCACGGTGTCGGCGATGGCGTTCCAGGATGTATGGACCGGCGAGACCGAAAGATGGGAAAGGTGCTGCATCCATATGGTGACGCCTGACGGCAAACTTATACCGTTCTGTCTGTTCAACTGCACATCCGCGGACGGCGGGACCATGTACAGACGAAGATCGTTCTGTCCCAAATCATGATTCGCGCGCATCGATGATCTTTTTCGCTTTTGCGGAATATTCCATTGATCCTATTTCCCTGAACACAATTCTCGGAACATCAACAAGGTCTTCCCTCATTCCGTCGCCGATCTCAGTTATGCTCGTTATGGATTCGATTATCGAGTCGCGGATATCGTCACTCTGTTCTTTGGATTCGACCTCGAATGTAAGGACATCTTTGAATCCTTCTTTAGTTATTGTCATCTGATAGTCAACAACATTTCCGTTCTTGAACAAAGCCTCATCAAAGAGAACGGGATAGATCTTGTATCCCATTCCGATCTTGAACTGCAGGTCCATGCGCCCGCACGGTTTCATAAGTTTCCTGTTGAAATCGGAACCGCACCCGCACGGCGGTGCGATCATTGCGGCGATGTCCCTTGTTCTGTATCTTATCAAAGGGGTCGCTTCAGCGGTCAGGGAAGTAATGACAAGTTCGCCGAACTTCCCGTCCGGCACCCTTTTTCCGGTGTCCGGATCAATTATCTCGTAGAACAGATTCGCCTCATCGGTATGCAGACCGTTCTGTTCATCGCACTCTATCGCACACGCCAGTCCGAATTCGGTCATTCCCCATACGTCAAGGACATTGCATCCCCATGCATCCTGCAGCTTGCTGCGCATACTCTCGGAAAGAGGTTCCGAGGTGGAGATTATTTTTCTTATTCCAAGCGTTTTAAGGTCAGCCTCGGAGCTCATGAGCGTTGTGACGCGGTATATGAACGACGGAAGCCCGATGATATGCGTAGCTCCCTTTTCTTTCATTATATCCATCTGTTCCTTTATATCAGGACTTGAACACGTGGATGATCCGTATCCGGCAACCTTGCACGCGCCCGCGAGCATAAGACTCGGATCCCACGCGCTTACCGCAGGGAACATTATGTGAAGAACGTTATCGTCCTTCATGCCAACGCTTCTCAACGCGGACGAGATGATGTCAACCTTTGAGATAAGATCATTTGTAGTGTATCCGATCACTTTCCTCTTACCGGTCGTTCCGGTGGTGGTGAACTCCCTTGCCGTTTTTGTCCTCGATACGGCCATGAACGTCAGCGGTTCATCGGCAAGGTCCGACGGATAAGTGAACGGAACCGAATCAATATCGTTCAGCGATCTGATGTTCTCCGGTTTGATGCCATCTTTGAATTTTTCCCTGTAGAAGGGAGAGTTCTCGCGCACATATCTCAACTGTTCCCTGAATCTGAACAGCTGATATTCATCGAATTCGGATCGTGTTATACTATCGTGCGTCTTCTTTCCTATGATGTTCCTGAGTTCCCGCTCGCTTTTCGCGGTCGTTGACGCTTTTATGGCCATCCACGACTCCAGAGGATAAACAGAATCTTTCGGTATACGGTTTGCCAGCAGTTTTCTTCTGACGATCGCGAGCTTAACGGTTTCCCAGGCACTCATGCCAGAGTATTGTCTGAACTTTATTAAAATCTATGGCGAACGTGAATTGTATATACAGGTACGATAATTAGCGTATGAGGATATATAATGACATTGACCCCTGAAATGGCAAGAGCCGGCGTTACGCCGCAGATGCTCTCGTCCACACACAGATTCAAGTGCCCCAGGTGCGGCAAGGAATTCAGTCTGTTCCAGTCCAGGGCGATAGCGTGCAGGTCATGTCCGAGGGCCACACAGAACTGCAAGTATGTCAGATGCGTACACTGTGACACCGAATTCCCGCTGAACGGATTCGTTGTGAACACAAAGGAAAAGGAAGCGTTCCTTTCCAATTACATGAACGGAATAGTCGCCAAATATCACGGCGGATTCGGATACAAGAGGAAATGATCATCCCTTTGACGCTTTTATCACATTCTTGAGTTCGGAATCATCAGAGCATCTTTCAACGAATGTGCCCGTAACAATGGCGTCCGCGCCGGCCAGTCTTGCGGCTTCCGCGGCCTCCGGCGTTCTGATGCCTCCTCCGACTATCAGCGGCACGGAAAGTATTCCTTTCACCGCCCTAATCATATCCGGCGGCACAGGCCTGTCGGCGCCGCTTCCCGCTTCAAGGTAAACGAAGCTCATTCCTAAATATTCGCATGCCAGAGCATAAGCGGTCGCTTTCTCGGGATCATCTCGTTTTATGGGTTTCGCCTGACCGACCTCTCCTACTTTCATTCCCGGCTCAATGATTATGTAGCCCATGGATATCGGTTCAAGGCCCAGTTTCTTCGTGATAAGGCTGCCTTTGACCTGTTCTCCCATGACCATGCTTATGTCGGTGCTGTTCACCATGCTCATAAAAAATATGGCGTCGCAGTTCCCGGATATTGCGTGCGCTCCTGAAGGGAAATAAATTGTGGGGAGTCCGCACGCTTTCTTTATGGCCTTCGAAGTAGCGTCAAGATTCTCCTGAGTGACGTCGGTGGAGCCGCCTATCATTATTGCGTCCGTACCCGCGTCCTTCGCTCGTTTCGCGATCTCCGCAGCTTTCTCCTCCGTCTGTTTATCCGGATCTATAAGAGTAAGATGTATGGTTCCTTTCTTTATCCGGTCGAGAAGATATTCTTTCACTTTCATTGGTAAACCGCTCCGAGCATGAACGCTGCAAGTGCGATAAGCATAGCATATTTACAAAGCTTTTGGGCCCTACGCGCTTCTTTGTGCAAGATGAACGAACAATAGATAAAGATCGCATTGGCCGCGAAGATCAGATAATACAAAGGACCGAACATACCGGCGATCAGCGGCCAAACGCTGAGCACGGGGCCGGCTATCAGCATCACGGATGCAACGGCGGAGGCTCTTCTCACGCCGATGCGCATGGGCAATGTGCTTCTTCCCTCATCGCCTTCCATATCCTCGATGTCCTTGGCTATCTCCCTTCCGATGCTTACGAGCACCGCCATGTATGCGATCGCAATGACGCTTTCAACATTTGACACAATGGAACCGCCGAGCAGGAACAGCATTCCGGTAAGCAATGCGATCGTAACGTTGCCCACGAACCCTCTCTGTTTAAGGAACAGCTCGTATGAGAGCATGAGCACACACGCAACGACGACTATCATTACGGAAAGGACGTCCTGCAGAAGGAAGGACAAGAGCAACGAGATCGTAAATGCCAGTATACCCGCGTAAAGCGCATGCTCCGCCTTCATCCTCCCGGAAGGTATGGGCCGTTCCGGATGCGCCTTCACATCGATATCGCGGTCCACATAGTCGTTGAGAGCGTTTCCTCCCGCTATGAAACAAACGACAACCGCCGACGCTATCACAAGATTCATCCAATGGTCTGCGATGTCAAGGCCTGATGCGATGAGCGCTCCGGCGACCACGCCGAGTATCCCCATCAATCCGTTGCCGAATCTGAACAGCTGAAGGTATTTGTTCACGGAACGTGAAGTCCGTAGACATTGAAAATGTTATTGACAGAGAAGTCATTCTCGGATTTGCGTGGATTTCATGTAGATAGGCCTCAATACCCGTCCGTGGAAGGCCTGTCCGGTTTCATCAGGAAAGTCATTGACACAGAATATCCGCGGAGGGTCACGGACAACTGCGTCAAGGGCGAAGACACAGAGAAGGAGATACATACGCACACGGGGTGTCGCTCGGAGGCACTGTCTGATGTCCCGAATGCGGTAAGTGGTGCACTATCGAAAGGAGAGACTGGAGTATACGGACCGTTGTCGGGCCATATTCTGAAAAACTTGTGGGAGACTCGATCTTTCTGAGCTGAAGAGAGTTGGCGCGGGTGAGAAGTGTCTCTCCGGCCGCGATTCATTCATGACCGTGTTCACGAACATCGATACAGGAGGGACAGTCTTAGCGACCGGCGGTAAAAGAGAAGATACGACACGGTAATTAGGGATTTCTTCTGTTCCCATGGAAGTAAGAAAGGACAGATCACCGATTTCTCATGCGATTTCGGTGCCACGTACATATCCGGGATAAAGAAATATTTCAAATTCGACTTTGGACGTTGCATCATATATCAGAATGAGTGTAAAATGAATCAAACTCCGAGTAAAAGTGAATCAGGATGCGAAATTGATCATGACATCAATTTCTAAGACACCCTATCGGTATGATGTGTACACCGTCCTTGGTTGGATGTGCGTATTCGGTGTTCGTGATCACTGCCAGGAATGACGGCTCGCCCATCTTATCCACGTTGACCTTATCTCTCAGTTTTATAAGGTTCTCAATGGCCTTGTCCGTCTCAGTATATCCCATTTTGACCTCTACGGCGCCCCATCGCCCATCATATAATTCGATAACCGCATCCGCTTCCAGATCGTTCTTGTCCCTGAAATGGAATACCATGCCGTCGTTCGCTTGCGCATATATTCTGAGATCGCGGACAACAAGCGATTCGAACAACAGGCCGAAGGTGTTGAAATCATTGAACAGACCTTCCGGCGATGCCCGGAGGACAGCGGCTGCAATGCTCGGATCGGTGAAATGACGTTTTGCGGATGTTCTCAGGGCGGTCCTGGAACGCATGCTCGGACCCCATGCCGGAAGATCCTCGATAACGAAGATACGCTTCAGCGCATTCATGTACGATGTCAATGTTTTATCCGATATGCCGGCATCGTCGCCGCTGTTCATATAGTCCATGATGGTCTTCAATTTAGCGGTTGACGATATGTTGCGTGCAAGGGATTGTAACAGATTGAATACCTTTGCGGGATTCTTCTCCACGCCATCCACACGCGAGATGTCATTATTGACAACGGAATCCACATAGTTGCGTGCGTGACTCAAGGCGCTCTTCCCGTTGTCTGTGACGGAGGCGGGCCATCCTCCCCGCACCAATGCGAATGCGAGTCCTTCCAACGTGAGTGATGATACTCCTTTCGGATCATCTCCGTTGAAAAGGGATGCCAATGAAACGCTTCCGTTGGATTCTGACGATTCGAATAATGACATGGGGCGCATGAGCATCCTTGTGATTCTACCAGTCCCAGTGTGCATCGTTGCGTCATCCGCAGGTACCGCGGAACCCGTAAGTATGAACTGACCCGCACCTCCGCGCTGATCCACGGCGAATCGCACACCGTCCCATAATATGGGAGCGGTCTGCCACTCATCTATCAACCGCGGTGTCTCTCCTTCAAGGAGCATCGACGGTTTCGTACCGAGAATCCCCGAATAGTAATCCTTTTTATCTATATCCTGAAGATACAGCGCACTGGCCGCCCGGTTCTCGGCGGTTCGCGTTTTACCGCACCATTTCGCACCTTCTATGAGCACCGCACCAGTCGATCTGAGTTTGAGGTTTAACTCATCATCAACAATCCTACTCAGGTAACCTGTTTTCACAGTTTGGGATGATCTTGGAGATATATTAATGTATTCCGTAATTCGGCCAAGATTTACTCCGTATTTTGGCTAACTTTAATTCCGTAATTCGGCCAAGATTTACTCCGTATTTTGGCTAACGTTCGTTGCGCTGTTTGGTAAATTCATTTGCGCCATCCATCCTCCGAAATTTTCTGATCACCTCTGATGGAGTACATATTGTTATTTTTTTAACCGTTTTGTATGTTGATTTTTTCAGTAAGGGTTATTGTTTTTTGTTTCACAATATGTTCGAAGTTCCAACTGATTATCATATCAAGGTCATATACAGCAGCGGTTGCGATGTGCATAGCATCCGTAAAGAATTTTTCCGGAATTATTTTTTCTTTCATGTATTCGTTTGCGAGATTGATTATTTCTTGGGAATTTTTGAGGTATCTATTTTATGCTTATCTATGAGGTTATTCAGCATGTTTCTTTTTTCGGCGGTTGCTTTTTCGATTTCGTCGATCGTGAATCTTGATGTAAAGGGAAGGTACTTACCTTCCTTTATCTTTTGAAAGAGTTTCACTGTGTCATCTCTTTTATCCGGAGAATCATCGGCAAAGTAGAAGTTCAACGCCGACGTTTCAAGGTATATCTTCGGTATTCCGGATATGATGACATTGTCATCTGTTCTCATTATATCTGCATCCTTCAGGATCTCCGTTGTTACGGACCGCAGCGCGATCCGCGCGGACCGCATTGCGCTGAATACGGATCAGTCGGTGATACCGTTCTCCGATACCATGAACACCGCTTCTCCTTCGGGAAGGTTCGGCGAATCGATCAGTCTTGCGATCCTCTTTCCTGCTTTGCCCTTCCGCAGATATAATCTGAATGTTGCGGTGTGTCCGACTATGTGCCCTCCGATGGGCCTCGTCGGATCGCCGAAGAATGCGTCCGGCTTCGCGGCGACCTGATTCGTCACGGCGATGACCGCATTGTTCAGCGTTGCAAAATTAAGCAACTCGTGCATGTGGCGGTTCAATATCTGCTGCCGCTCCGCCAGCGCACCTCTTCCGATGTATTCCGCTCTGAAATGCGACGTCAGGGAATCGACTACCATCAGTTTCACTTTCTTCTCCTGCGCCATCTCTATTGCCTTTTCCACGAGAAGTATCTGATGCTGTGAGTTGAAGGCTCTCGCAACGTGTATCCTTTTCAGTGTTTCCGCGGGATCAACACCCAGATGTTCGGACATCTGGATTATTCTTTCCGGTCTGAATGTGTTCTCACTGTCGATGACGATAACGTCCGAATCGAATCCTCCGTCGTCCTCGGAACGGGTCGCGTTCACCATCAGCTGAAAACAGACCTGAGTCTTACAGCTTCCGAACTCCCCGAAGAATTCCACGATCGACTGTGTTTCGAGGCCTCCGCCCATGAGTTCATCGAACGCTTTCGATCCGGTAGTGAGTTTTTTCACCGTCTTTCTTCTTTCGAGTATATCTTCAGCTGTTTCAAAACCGCCGATGTCGGCGCATATCTTTGCGCCTTCGATGATGTCCATCGCCTTCTTCTCGCCGATCTCACAGGTCTCCGCCAGGCTCTTCGGGGTTGCCACCGCGATCGCCAGGATGTCATTGTATCCCGCTTCGCGCAGCTTCTCCGCTATTGCCGGCCCTACTCCCGGTATATCCTCTAATTTCTTTGCGGCCATTTGTTCACCATCTCTCTCACGCTGACATCGATATATAAGCAAAATCGGGAGGGCTCCCCGAAAGTACCGATCCGATATTCTGCTTTCTATATGGTGCAACGCATCGAAAAGTTTTATATTTAGTCCACAATCCCCTTCTTAATGGCGAAGAAAAGAAGGCGCGTCAGCAGTGAACCGGAAGAGACGTACGAGTTCGTTCCTCCAGAGTTCGATGAAAGGGAATTCCTGCTGAAAGACCAATACGGAACGAAGGTGCTTATGATAACGGCACTGCTTGCGGTGATCGTGGGCTTCGTTTCTTCAAGCCTTTATAAGACCTTCGGCCTCTGGCAGATCGGCATCATTCTGATATTCCTGATAATCATCGGGTTCAAACAGTTCTTCACGCTGCTCAGGTTCAGAGTGGACCTCATGGACAACAAGATGATGTTCGGCAATTACATACTGTTCTTCTTCCTGTCGCTCGGCGTCTGGATAATATTCCTGAACCCTCCGTTCGCATGAATGCAGTGTATCTTATGATCGCGTGTGACGGTTTCAAACATCCCACGGATGCTTGGGGTCAAGCAATTCCACAAGCAGATCCTTTCCCACGGCGGTAAATGATTCGTCGTGGTTCAGAACTTCCAGTGTATCCGGGACTATGTCCCTTCCGATGCCTGACACCGCAACCTCGTCGTAAAGCATCTCGGTGACGGAACGGTGTCTCCTTTCGGCGACAACGTTCCATTGTCCTTCGTCGATGAACGGGCCGCCGTATTCGTTGTCTTTCCATTTTTCAATGAAGGAGGTCGATGATCTCACCCATACTGGAGGTCCGATGTGTTTGAACGTCTTTGACAGTATATCGCGCTCTAATTCAAAGACAAGGATTATCTTCGTTTTCGTCATGTCATGGACCGCTCTGAGAACGGTGAAATCATATGAGTCAAGCTTTCTAACAAGAGCATACCGCGTTTTCCATATCTGCGAGTAAAGGTTGTCTCTGTTGACGTTCGGTCTGTCGAACGTAACGGTTACAACTCTGGAACCGCGGGCGTCGGAAAGTCTTCTGAGTTCGTCTTCCGTGAGCGGCGTACGCTCTGACGGAAAGAAGAACTTCTCACTCGGCGACATAAGATATCTTTTGCATGCGGCTATGAATGTTGCAAAAGTATCAATATGAACCGCAGACGCCACATTTCTTTTCGGATCAACGGGATCATAGAGTATTATCGGTCCGAGCATTGCCGGCCCTTTTTTATCAAACGCTATCGTCACTCCCTCTTTCCATTCGGACGCGCCTCTTACGGTGTTCAGAAAACCTCCGTAAAATATCACTAAAAGTTCACACAGATAACCTGAGAATCCTCTTGTGTTCGGTTCCGCACCGTATGTTCCCGCGCCGCGCATGAATACCTTCATCAAGCGTATCTCATCCTTCTGGCGTTCATCGGCGCGCGATATAACGTAACCGGTATGGAACGGCGTCCTGTCAACCGCGCTCATGAGTTTGGAAGTGTCCCTGACAGCGTAACAAGGCACAAGATCGACCGACAGACCGCTGAACGTTCCGCGTATGTACGGGTGTTCCGCATACATCTTTTCGCCTTTCAGTATATCCTCGCCTGCGGCAAGGCCTATGCGTTCCATGTCCTCTCTTGGCACTGACTCCGGGAACAGGAGGAATATATCCAGATCGGGCGAGGACAGGAACGTTCCTTTGGCAACCGAACCTACCAGCATAACGTCAACATCATGTTTTCTTACCTTCAGGTAGGATCGGATCTTCTTCATCATGCGTTCGGCGGTGTCCATGACGTCCGCCGTTTCCTTCTCTGAAGGTTTTATTCTCTCAAGTACCCTGTCCTCGAGGCTCATATGAATGCGGTTAGAGCATTTCCGGATTTATTACTTGTCACTTGCAGCGGCCGTCGATATTTCGATGACGTCGGATATATTGACAACCATAAGATCATCCGCCGCCACTGTCCTTACGCCCGTTTTCGATTCCACGTACGCCGCCTCTTTCTCGGGGCCGTCGTGTATCATGCGCACGCCCATGTGGTTTATGAGTATCAGTTCAGGCCGCACAGCATTGGCGAACAGTACGGCGTCCTCGGTGCAAAGATGACATTTTATGCGCGCCTTGGTAGGTCTCGTCACAGGTAATATGAGGATCCTTGAATCTTTGTATTCGTTCACGACATCCTCGCGGAAATGCGTGTCGCATACGTATGAGATCACGCCGTCGGATGTGTTAAACCTGAAACCAACGGCGGTTTTGTCACTATGCAGTGACATTGTGACCTTCGTATCAATGCCGCACACGTCCAGGGAATCACCGGGCACAACGCACGAATGCCGGTCTATCATATTGAAGTGATAATGCGTCATCCTCGGACCCAATCCTTCGAACCCCTCCATTACGCTGAGGCTGCCCACCAGCTCGCCTCTTTTCACGATCCCTCCTTTGCACATCCCTTCTATCAGCACCTCCGCATCGGAATAATGGTCGGGATGACAATGCGATATCAGTATTGCGTCCGTTCTCGCGGGATCCATCCCTATGCGGCTCATGTTCGTCAGCGCACCCGGTCCCGGGTCGATGTGTATCCGTTTTCCGCCGGTATCAAGAACAACGCCTCCGGTACTGCGCGTCTGGTAAATGGCCGCGTAGCGGCCGCCGCCCGTGCCGAGGAAAGTGAGCCTAGATACCATTCACCGCTCTATGGCGTTCACGTATTATTTATTGTTCTCACGCAACATAAGAAAATTAATATCCGAACCCGATTGTCATTCATGCTCAAGGTCATACGCAATGCGTGGATAGTCACGCAGGACGCGTCGAGAAGGATCGTGAAAGGGGACATCCAAATAAAGGACGGCAGGATAGTTTCCGTCGGTCCGGAATTCAAAGGGTCTGCGGACGTTGAGATAGATGCGTCCGGTGACATAGCGATCCCGGGAATGGTGAACACGCACACTCACGTTTCAATGTCCGTGATGAAAGGAACGGCGGATGATCTCCCGTTCCCGGATTTTCTGAACAAGGTCTTCAAGATCGATTCTAACCGATCGGACAAAGACATAGAGACGGGAACGAAACTCGGATGTCTGGAGATGATACGCTCGGGAACAACGACATTCATGGATCTGTATTATTCGCAGGACATAACGGCAAAGGCAACTGAGGAAGCGGGAATAAGAGGAATACTATGCTGGTGCGTCCTCGACACGGAATTCACAACGCAGAAAGGCGAACCGCTGGACAACTGCAGAAGATTCTGCAATACGCACAAAGATCTTAAAAAAAGCAGACCGGGAGTAGGACTGCAAGGCGTATACGTTTGCAGCGAAGACACATGCATAAGCGCAAAACATCTTTCCGATGAGATCGGCGTTCCTTTACATTTCCATATGTCCGAGACCAGAAAAGAAGTGAACGATCACAGAAGGAAGACAGGAAAGAGGCCGGCGGAATGGCTCAGCGACATAGGCGTATTAAGTGAAAGATCGACGGCCGCACACTCGGCGTGGGTGACAATGAACGAAATCCGCCTGATGGGAAAAGCGGGAATGTCCATATCATCATGTCCGGTGTCCAACATGAAGCTGGCAACCGGAGGCGTCGTTCCTATACCGGAGATGATGATGAACAACGTAAACGTCTCACTCGGAACGGACGGGAGCACAACGAACAACAGTCTGGATATGTTCTCCGAAATGAAGATCCTCGGTCTTTTGCAGAAATCGAGCAGATGGGACGCTACGGTCGTACCTGCGCAGACTCTTCTAGACATCGCAACGATAAACGGAGCGAAAGCGATCGGGATGGGCAGTGAAACAGGATCGATCGAACCGGGAAAGTATGCGGATATTGTGATACTTGACGGCAAATTACCGAACATGAGGCCGCTGCTTCCTGAGAACATAATTTCCAACATAGTCTATTCGGCGTCCGCAATGAATGTGAAGACGGCGATATGCCAGGGAGACATAATAATGCTTGACCGAAGGATGATCACACTGAACGAACCGGATATAATGGATGCATCCGAGAGGATATGGAAAGATCTTTGCGGTAAATGACCCTGCGCGCATCGTTAAAAAGATATGAATAAGAAGTTTGCTCGCGATTCATATATGATCCAGAACGGCCAGAAGAATCACGATGAGACCCAGGACCATAGCGATCAGGGCTACCAGGTTATGTTTGTTGCCGAGCAGGTTTATAAGTCCTATCACAAATGCGAGGACACCCATCAACAATACCGCCAGCGGGAAGTAGATCACCGCAACGGCGATTATACCCATTATCAGGGCGAACAAACTGGAATCCTTTCCGAGTGCATCGAAAGAAGCCATATGGGTGTGAAGACGTATCGGCTTATAATGATAGTGATTATAATCGGTCATTCCGATAAGAAAAACGTGATACGGTGTATTGGCGGTACTCGAACATGATCTTATGCCGGATGTAATTACAAGAAAAAGTTTACATGGGACTCCGTTAATACCGTGAAAGTGCAAAACGACATGTTGCACGGAAACGTGAGACGCGCCGAGATAAGACAACGGATGCTGAACATGAGATAACGGTGAATAAGATGAACAGGAACATTATCACGCTTGTCGGGAAGGATCACATAGGCATAATCGCAAAAGTCTGCACATATCTGGCGGAGAATAAGATAAACATCCTTGACATAACGCAGACAACGGTGCAGGAATTCATCAACATGATGATGATCGTCGACACGGAACTGTGCACGAAAGACTTCTCTGCGATGGCGGATGAGATCATAGAGATAGGAAAAGCAATGGGATGCACGATAAACGTTCAGCGCGAGGACATATTCAACATGATGCACAAGGTGTGACCATGGTCGACATATTCGAGGTCCTCGAAACGAACAAGATGATCAAAGAAGAGAATCTTGATGTCAGAACGGTCACTCTCGGCATAAATCTGATGGATTGCTGCGACAGTGATCTCAAAAGGCTGAACAGGAAGATATACAGGAAAGTGACAACGGTCGCAAAGAATCTCGTACAGACGGCAAAGGACATCGAGAAGGAATACGGCATACCGATAGTGAACGAACGCGTTTCCGTGACGCCGATATCGATAGTCGGTGCGTCGGCCTGCAAGACCGAAGAAGATTTCGTGTCGATAGCCGGGACCCTTGACGAGGCCGCCAAGGATACGGGAATAAACTTCATCGGAGGCTACACGGCGCTGGTGTCGAAAGGCATGACACACGCCGATGAGCTTCTGATAAGATCAATACCGAAAGCGCTGTCGTCAACGTCATGCGTATGCGCGTCCGTGAATACGGCGTCCACTAAGGACGGGATAAACATGGACGTTGTCAGGATGCTCGGCAACGTCATACTTGAAACGGCGGAACTCACCAAAGAACGAGATTCGGTCGGGTGCGCTAAACTCGTCGTCTTCTGCAACGCTCCGGACGACAATCCGTTCATGGCGGGAGCATTCCACGGAGTGACCGGACCCGACAACGTGATAAACGTGGGAGTGAGCGGACCGGGAGTGATCAAGGCCGCGGTCTCGGAGACCAAAGGGAAAAGTTTTGAGGAACTCTGCGAAACGATCAAAAGAACTGCGTTCAAGGTCACGAGGATGGGGCAACTTGTTGCGCGCGAAGCATCCTCAAGACTGGGAGCGCCATTCGGAATAATCGACCTTTCCCTTGCGCCCACGCCCGCCGTGGGAGACAGCATTGCCGAGATCCTTATTGAAATGGGTCTGGAATTTCCCGGCGCTCCGGGAACCACGGCAGCGCTGGCTATATTGAACGATCACGTGAAGAAAGGCGGAGTGATGGCGTCATCATACGTAGGAGGACTGAGCGGTGCATTCATACCGGTGAGCGAAGACCAGGGTATGATCGACGCCGTTCTGAAAGGAGCGCTGACGATAGAGAAGCTTGAAGCAATGACGTGCGTGTGCTCCGTGGGATTGGATATGATAGCGGTTCCGGGCAACACAAAGGCGGAATCAATATCCGGAATAATAGCGGACGAGATGGCAATAGGTATGATAAACCATAAGACAACAGCCGTCCGTATAATTCCAGTGATCGGAAAGAAGGAAGGAGAGATGGCAGAATTCGGAGGACTCTTGGGAAGGGCGCCCGTGATGCGCGTCAATCCGTTCAAATGTGATGATTTCATAAACCGCGGCGGACGCATCCCAGCGCCGATCCACAGTTTCAAGAATTGATCGCGCCGCAGATCTCGCACAACCGAAAACGAGAAAAGCGAATGTAACGTATTATCGCGATCTCATATTAGGATTCGCCGATATCGGGATGCCCGTGCGTTTGGTCAATTCGGCGATGAATAAATCCTTGTTCTCAGGAGATAGTCCTATGCCGTCCTTCTTTCCGTTGACGTTTATGTAATCTATCCATACCTGGTCGAGTGAAACGCCGATCGTTAAACCCGTGAGATCAGATCTTTCGTAGAATCTCGTCACATTGACATAAGGTATGAATTTCTGTGCACACATTGGCACATTCGGGAGTCGTATACCCTCTTTTTCAAGGACGATCTTCAGACGGGCAAATATGATAATAAGGACGCTTAAGGGAAGAAATATCAATCCTATCACAAGAAATAACGAGACGTTCGTGCCTTCTATCATGCCATGCGCAACGGCGGCGAAAGATACTGCACAGATCAGGAGAATTGCGGCCTGGAGTGAATAATAAAGCCTCCCTTTCGAAGAACGGAATATGATATTGCCGTCGGCATATGTGTGCATACATACCGCAGCATGACCTACTCTTTCAAATTATCGGAGAAGCGCAGCACACGAACCGTTGCTCACAACGACTGCAGCCGGATCCGCGGTCGTGTCATGAGCAGAGGCAGACAATGACGAGCAGAGATTCATTATATAATTTAACGCCGATGAATATGTATGTTCGGGCAGAGGAAGGATAAGAAATTCGAAAAATTGAAGAATTTGGCGGAATCCGGAGATGCCGAAGCGCAATTTACCATTGGAAGTATGTATTATTCCGGCGAAGGCGTAGATATGAATATAGAGGAAGCCGTCAAATGGACCAGGCTGTCCGCCGAGAACGGAGACTCTTGGGGACAATTGTTCATGGGAGTAGCGTATGCTGCCGGAGATGGCGTGGAAAAAGACATGGAAGAATCCTTCAGATGGCTGAAAATGTCGGCCGAACAAGGAAATACGTCGGCACAGATGTCATTGGGATTCGCATATTATGACGGTGAATTCGCGGAACAGGATCCTGCCGAAGGCGTCAAATGGTTCAGGATGGCGGCTGAAAACGGATTCCCGGACGGAGAGTTCAGGCTGGGCATTGCATATTTCGAAGGAAAAGGAGTGAATCGGGATCCGGCTGAAGCAAGAAAATGGATCGAGAAAGCGTCCAAGAAGAAACATGAGGGTGCCAAGGAACATCTGAAGAAGTACGGATGACACGCTTCGTCATTCAACAGTATCAAATTGACGAATTCAACGACACTCAATCTCTGTCTTTGGGATTAGGTTTACGTTATGATAACTATGATTGAGAAAATCCCTCATCTTCGCTATATCACTCCAATCTATCTCCGTGTGTCAATTCAAAGGATAAACGTTTGACGGCCTCTCCTATTTGAGCTATGCAGAAAGAGCAAGTATATTGGTATTCGGTCCAGAAAACTGTCTTCATCATTGCCGAATCTGTTCATCGCATTCTCAATGTCTGTACAGTATCTCACGATGGTTTGCAATATGGACATGTCTTTACTCGCCATATGCAAGCGCGACGATGAACATGGAGGCCGCAAGGATGCCGATGGGCTCAACATCATCGCGAGAGAGGATAACGCAACGAGCATGAAAGCCAGCTGATAGTCCGTCATCGCTTCGGATGTGTGATTTGTCGGCCTGTATCTCAACGCCTTCAGAAGTCCCATGTCACTTACAGGCCTGATACTCCTCGGATGAACTGCAGGAGGGGACTCCTGAGTTGAAATTCTCGACGATCTTCTTGATGTTCTCGTACCCTTCTTTGTAACTTCCCACGTAGTATTCTTTCTGTTTGCCGTCATTGTATCTGATCGCCAGTATGCAGTCGCCGAGCGTGGATCTTCTGAGCCTCATCTCTTTCACATCCTCTTTACCGATTGAAACGGCATCTCCTATGACGGCGACATTTTTCCCGACGGGAGTTATTATCAGTTTACCGTCCATGAGCGTGAAGGCGAATACGGAGACTGTGGAGCTTGCATCCGGCGGAGCCAATATTGCGATGGATAATACGGTCAGCGGTATGGCCATCAACGTACTGCCTTTACTGGTTCCCAATTCGAACAGATCGTCCTGAATGAGGCCGTTCCTTTGAAGTGTGTCCTTTAACTCCTTAGGTTCAAGCATCGGTATAACTCCATTCGGCGGCGACCGTTCTTACAGATATATCGTATTTCAGCGTCTTTAAGCTGTCGTATAGCCGAACCGGAATCCCGATATCCTCATCGGCATGGTTGCGATGATCGCCATCAGTGTAGTTCCTTCGTTCCTTTCCGTAATCGACCTCTGCCGTTTCGATCTCCTATCTCGGAGATCAATGGGATGTTTGCTGAGTCCGTGCGCTCCCTCATCAGCGTCTCCACCTCTATCGCTTTCCGCTTGAAGAATCCGATCTCCATCGACACATCCCCTCTACCGCTCATGATCACCTTGCGCACTACGTCCTCTCCGAGGATCTCATTCAGTCTGCGTATGTCGGTCACGTACACGTATATCGTACCCCCTGTCCCCCGTAATGAATAATGGATACGTATCTTGGTTATGAGGTCCCATGGTACGGGGCCGAATTTAAGATGGTTCAGCGTAAGTCCCGAATCGTCCATGGTGATCATGTTCCTTCCTCCGAATATCTGGGAGATGAAAACGGCACCGAGCGCAAGGGGAGCCAGGAACATCAGGGAGAACAATTTGTATACTATATCGGCGAATAGGAGATTGAGGACGATAACCGCTGAAAGGAGCGCCGCAAGGCTCATGCCGGTGAGTGCCGTTGCGCCGCAACGCCTGATTACCGTTCTCGTCATCACATGCCTCTGTACTTTAAACGGGTCTGAAATCATCATGCACCGTGTCCCGATCGGAGCCTTCGCCGTCTGACCTCACGAACGCAATTGACATCCTTATCTCCCGTATCCAATACCATGACCTGCCGCATATCCCCTTCATTGAAATCCTTGGAATCCAGTCTTGAGTATGATACAATGTTGGATATAGCCATTATCGTCCAGAGTATTGCGACTATCAGCAAGGGTATCGACATGTCGGGGCCGATCGATAACAGTTGAAGGCAGACGAGGAATACTGCGAGCAGGGATATCACTAAAACCGGAACCGACGTTCTCCTCATACCTCTGCTTGACTGAAACACTCCCATGCTCGTTATCTCGCGCCCTTCGATCCCCACATAATCACATCCTATCGGTCAGTTCAACAACATGTGTTCCCCATCAGCACACTACGTGCGCATGTCGCATTCAACACATCTCTGCTAAATAACAGTAACGAGACTGATGATCTATGATATATAACCTATGTGTCACGTCGTTTTTAGATGATTATATATAACGTATTATTTCATATACGGACATAACAGAAATATCAATATACGACTGTACTAATTAATTTATTCATGAAGAAATGTCTTGGCGTTTTCATGACGGTTGCAATCCTTCTGGTTGCAACATCCTTTGTGGGAGTAGTCGGCCCTAACGAAGAGAGTGAAGATAAATACATCAGGTCGATAAATTTCGATAATATGATGAACGCCAATTGGACGTTCGAAGAATATGATGAATATTTTGTGGATTTTCATGAAAACACATTGCAATTCGGCGGGATATTGTTCAACAACGCATCAGAGATATTCAATTGCGTAGAACTGGAAATGCTATCGATGCAACACGATGATATAGTGCGCGTAGAGAACACTATAGAAATTACGGAGAGCGTTTTGAGGATTACCATATCATACTATCTGGGTGACGAATTATTGGGATCGGGGTCGATATACGGCTTACCTCTGTTCGGCGAGGGCAAAGCGGATGCGGTGTTCAAGATTGACGGCGTCAACGTTTACTTGAGTGATCTGGCACAGCAAACGGTCGTGGAGAACTGTTTCTTCTTCTTTATTCCAGTAATCAAAGTTGTCATCACAGTTAGCACTAAAACCGTTGTAGTGGCCGCAGCAGCTACTACAGTTGCGGTGGCGGCAATCCTTCTCGCGGATTACTATTACGATTCGTTAGTAGACCTTGCCGTAAATCTGAATAAGGCCGCCAGAACTGTCACGATTCTAGGTGTAACCTATGTACTGACCCAGCTGCACAATAACATGGATAGACCGGAACCTGGAAAATTCTATTTCGCCACGTTAATCAGCGGTAGCGTTTGGGTAAACTTCGAAGAGGCATTGCCCAAAGATGCGGCCAGGACGATAGTCGAGATGAACGATCCAGACAAAAATGTTTACACGTTGTTAGAAATTGATGCTAGACTACTCGCTATTAAATCTGGCGGACTGGCAACACTTCAAGGAGTAGGGGATCTGCATATAAAGAATGACTCGCCCGTTGGGAGCGTTTACTACCCTCACCACCATGCAATACTCGATGGAGGCGTTCGCGGGTTGGTGCACATATGGTTCGGAGGACCATTTATAAAAACGTGATGTAAATGTCCCATTACTATGCGATTTTCACGGATCGTCCTCTGGAGGAAATGCTGGAAAAACACCCGAAGTATCCTCATACCTGGGTATATAGCGGAGCGTGGGGCGGGCAAGCAGACATAAAGGAAGGAGATTCGTGGATAGATGATCCAAATGGTGCCGACAAACTGCACTTGACGAAGCATTATTACTTCAATCAGTGGGGATCCAAGAATGAAGTCTTCTGCATGGCCGACGAATACTTGAAGAGAACGGGAGGTAAAATATACATCATAGAACTCTGGCTATCAGAGGATTTGATAGAATCGGAGAAAATATCAAAGAATATAGAAATACTTGACTTGAAAGATGTATCAGAGAGATTGCGCGAAGGTCTCGCTTGGAAATTAATCAAAGTCCGTCCGTACGTCATATACGAAGTGGTGAACAGTGAATACAGGAATCAATAGAAGAGATGGCATCCTGACAACAGTGATTGCGATACTCTCCGTATCGTTGCTCATCAATTTCTACTTTGATTTCAGTGATAACGAAAGATTATTGGATGATGTGGCCGAGAATGTTATCTCCTCATGCCTGGAGATAACATGCGAAGACAGTAGGACAAGTGCTTCTGCAGGAACAGGCTTTATAGTGAGATACGGTAACGGAACGTACGTCATAACCAACGCACATGTCGTTATATTCAACAATTCCGGCTCTCACGAACCTTACGAGTCGATAAATGCAAGACACCACAATTCGGATACGCAATTCTCCTTGAAAGTTATATCCTTCGACATGGAATTGGACATTGCGATATTGGAGTTCGAAGATCATGTTGCGGGAAGGTCGTTATCATTCGGGAATTCGGACGGCCTGAGATATGGCCAGACGGTGTTCACGATAGGCAATGCATTGGGATACGGATTATCGGTCACGGATGGTATAATATCAGTACCGCTGGTCATGATGGAGAGTTCCGGGACGGAAAGGCTTGTGATACATACGAACATCAACCTTAATCGAGGAGGTAGCGGAGGCCCTCTTTTTGATATGAACGGAGATGTTGTGGGGATAATGTCGTTCCGTATCGGGAATGTAGGGGGCAATGTTCAGGGGATGAGCTTTGCGATACCTTCGAATGTGATACTCGAATACATCAAAACAGAGATTGGGCACCCGGTCTGATTAATCGGTCCGCTGATTCATATATTTGCAGATGTCTCAACTGACGATTGGTTGCGAAGTGAGTAAATATGGCGTCACAAGGGTTTGCACACTATTCCGCCAACAAATGTTTCCATATCATTGCGAATTCTGACCGACTTCGTGGTCAAAGTATCACAGTATTTCCACACCGGCGGAGGCAGACTGGATTGAAGGACTGCGATCACGCGAACTATGTGTCGCAGTTTCGGCAAAAGTTTACTAAATAATTCAGGACAACTCTGCATCTTCCGCTTAATAACATAATATCGATTTTTCGCCTGTTGCAGTTTTGTCCTAATAATATCAAGTCGAGAGAGCGCCGGATTCGGTGTACGGTCGATGAATGCCGATGAAATGTAAACACTGCCTCTGTTGAACGCCTTGTTGTTGGCGTGCGTGTTCAATGCAGTTATGTTCTTTGAAACGTAGTCGTCGGCCACAACGGTCTTCGAGGTACTTGAATGAATATCCGATCTTTGCGCTGATACTATCGCTCTCGTCGTCCACGATCCCTTTGATGTCACACCATCCGCCGCCTATCATCTTCCACTTGGTTTGGAGCTTCTCCTTCATTTCTTTGTCAGTCAAATGCCAACTTCTTCTGAGCGTCTCTTTGTTCAGGTGTGAGAACACAGGATATGATCTGTCCAGCCGTACTATCATGTGTGGAGCAGGATATCCCGACTTCGTTGATTCGTAAGAGGTAATTGTTCCGAACCTGGAATCAAATATACGATGTATGTATGTACGCATCTTCTTCAGATCGTTCGATACCCTTGCGTTCGCCTCATCTATCGTGTAATCATTGTGATCGTATGTGAATGTGAACAGGAAGTCTTGTGTTTCAGCCATATTGTTACGGAAACGCATGATGTTGAATCGTTCCATCCCTAAACGATGTAGCACCCGATCGTACCGTTTGCGTTGCCTCTTAGCATAGGGGCGGTTGCCGCGCCTTTGAGACTGTAGATGATCTCCTCGTCTGCGTTTATGAATTGCATTGTAGGGGCACCGGAGACCCATTCAACGAGTTCTGAACGGCGCAGCTCCATATTCTCTGCAGTATGAACGATTAAGGGAGAAGGTCGCCCGTCCTCAGGGGGCCGCCCGGCTGGCCCCCTTCGTCCGGGCTGATTGTCTTTCAAGACAGTCCGCACACCTAAAAGAGGGGATTCAGACAAGTCCGGCCCCCCGGGAGCGGGTGCGCTGCCGGTGGCGAACGCACACCCGCTCCCCGCCGGACCCTGCAATATTGCATATTTTCAGCCTTAGATCACGAAGATACTGGATATGGTTTGACAATGAGTTAGTTTTAAATATAAGTTAAAACTCATAATATTTAAAATAGTAGGGTAATGGTCCCGACTCCCAGATTTTATCCGAGATCATCAAATTAACTCCTTCATACGAGTATTCTGATACATTTCAAAGGTCTGCATCCAAAGAAGACAAAGTCATATTTTTGAAGGGTAACAACATAGTTGATAGAAATGGAGTACAAATTGAACAGAATCAAGACGAGATATTCAAAAGGTACGAGGATCTCAATAAGCACAGAGATACTCACGATTCAAGTGCAGATTTCTTGGACTTACAATGTATGACACTCACAGTCCCTGCGCACTCTGTCCAATCCGCTTACCATATCGCACAGCATGAATGAAAATATGGGGCGAAAGAAGACAGACCTCTTTTGTTCGTGGGACCTCTGACTCTACACTCCTCCGAAGAGAATCAGGAGGGGTCGTTTTTCGATGAAGACGCTACGTTTTCCAGCCTATGAGATATCTCTGAGTATCCTCTCACAGACTTCTTTCAGTAAAGGGGCATCCTCCGTTACTGCTTCCCAGACGGTGCTTAGGTTTATGTTATGATAACTATGATTAAGGAAATCCCTCATCTTTGCTATCTCACTCCACTCTATCTCCGTGTATCTCTCCGTCAACTCAAGGGATAGACGTTTGACGACTTCTCCTATCTGAGATATGCAAAAAGAGCAGGCATATTGATATTCGGTATCTTCCAGAAAATCACCTTTGTCATTACCGAATCTATCTACTGCATTCTCAATGTCCGTACAGTATCTTACGATGGTCTGCAATATGGATATGTCTTTACTCGCCATATACAACAATCCCGTCATTTATGATATTTTTCAAGAATTCGGGAGGTACGGACTCTGTATCCACCAGATCAATGTCATATCCGATAGCGTCCTTTAAGGCACCAAAGAATCCTGCCATCTTGAATATGCTCTTTATTTTACCTAATTCGATGCAGAAGTCGTAATCGCTCTTCTCATTGTGATCTCCTCTCGCAACGGAACCGAAGAGATAGACTTTACCAACTCCGTATCTCTCTGCGATAGGAGCAACGATCAATCTGATCTCCTCAATGGTGTGCTTCCTTCCGTTCGGCAGAGACATAATGCACATATTAATCACATGCCGTATAAATGTGTCTGTATGAAATCTATATGGACTTAACGCCATTAACCCGGCTAGCCAGAAGTGGATGGTCCCGACTCCCAGATTATTTCGGATTCGTGTAAAGAAAGGGAGAGATCCGTTTCTGCGCCGCCGGCCCTATTATCTACGAAAAGCGTATTCAGAAAACTTTTCTCAAAGCAGACATGGTGCGGCGGATGCACACATCAGCGTCAGAGGTCGTTCAGATCCTTCAGGATCTTCACACAGGCATCTTTCAAAGGAGGTATCTCTTCTGTTATCGTGGTCCACATTTCCTCAAGGTCGATGCTGTGGTATCCGTGCGAGATGATGTCCCTCATACCTTTGAGTCCTTTCCAATCGATCTCTTTGTATTTCTTTGTAAGATCCGCAGGTATGTTCTTTATGTTCTCGCCGATCTGATCGATGCAGAAGGAACACGATGCCTGATAGTGCCTGTCTTTTTTGAAATCCTCGAATCTGTTCCCGAATCTTTTCATTGCTTCTTCAATTGTTATGCAATGGTTGATTACGGCCTCTACCCGACCATTATCATTGGGCATATATGAGTACTCCTTCGGCCATTATCGTTTTAAGGAATTCCGGTTCGAGTGACTTTGTGGTCACCATGTCAATTTCATTACCAATGGCATCCCGGAGATCCTGGAAGAATCTCGACAGTCTGATAAGTCCCCTTATCTCGCCCTTTTCGATGCAGAAATCGTAATCGCTGTCTTCTCTGTCGTCCCCGCGGGCGACAGATCCGAATATGTAGACCTTACCAACCCCGTATTCCTCCGCTATCGGTTTAACTAGGGATGCAAGTTCCTCGATCGATAGCCTGCGGGGTTTCGAAGACATAACGATTGTATATGTAGCATATCGTTTAAATTTTACCAATCTCGGGCCGATGGGAAACCCCATCGTCGATTGTGAATCCTAACTCCGTTTGATAGAACATTGTTCATTTCGTAGCGAAAATACTCAAAATAGTCCAAGTGGCATCACATCCTCGTATTTCTGCAAAGATATCAATATTCAGGTAGCGCATCTGCTTTCGGATCTCTATGAGGCGGCATAGACGTAGAGGATCGCAACCTGTAATACCATGGCAATGCCCAAAAGCGGCAGTAACATTAAGACACCCGCGGAGACAAAAAGAATTACGTAGTATAAGGCCAAGGTAGGAATCCCCAATACGCGTGAGAACCTTTCTTTATTGTATGCAGGTAAATCTTCCTTCGACGCAAGGATGAAGGGAAAACAAAGCCGTATGATCTGGAATCCTCTGAATAACACAAGCCATCCGAGGATCAGAAACAACAATGAAAGGAGAACAACGAACCAGTGTAGTTCCAGACCGAGGAAGTAGGCTGTTGTAATGGCTATCACTCAGAGCAGGCTTAGATTCAAAGCGACCACAATTTGTCCTTTGTTGACCATACGTGAATGCGCATTTATTGCGGCTTTGAATTCTTATCCTGCGATAATTTTCAAATATTGACAGCAACACTGTCTGTAATAACGCTGATGTATTGTACACATGTCACTTATTATCTGTTATCCGACCATGATGATCCCGGATATAATATGAAACTCATTGTATCCAAAATATTGGAGGAGTATGGTCCCGACTCCCAGATTTGAACCGGGGATCTGCTGATATCTGCGGCTGTATCGGAAATTCCGAGAACCCTCTACAGTCAGCCGCTATGGCCAGTCTAAGCTAAGTCGGGTAGAGTTGCATAAAAGATTGCATATTTATATTTTGGTAATGAGATTTTCCGGAGTTCGGACGTATAAACGATAGATGAAAAATTCATCCGATATATCCCAGGTGACCTTTGCTCTGGTCTTCCGTCATCTCTTTTATTTTGGAGTTGAATTCATCCATTTGTCTGGAACGTTCGTCGAGTTCCTCGGTGTCCACGTTAAGATCGAGTATGCTCATAAGCACTCTCAGCAAAGCACCCGAACTTTTCGGGTCCACGAAATATCCTGACGTTTCGCCCATCAGACATGCGGCGTCTATTCCTTTCACTCGACTGATCCCAAGTATCAGTCCGCTTGCGCCCGCGATCCCGGCGTTTGGTTCTCCGGGAATGAATGTCACGCCGTGTTTCTCGATTTCATGTTTCATGGATACTGACGATACCGCTCCCAGCACTCTCGGCCCTTCAACGACCGTTCCGATCCCGTATCCGCCGAGCGTGAATATTTTGGAGACGCTGAACGACGCGGCAATGTCAACGATCTCTTCGGCAAGGTCGAACTGTCCTTCTGCGGTTATACCCTGATGATTTCCCAACAAAAAGATCAGATCGCGTTCGCCGACGCTTGCATGATACAGTTCATTGCATGCCAAATGCGCCACGCAGTCGCTGTCGAGCGTCACATGCGGCGGAAAATATCTTGAGAAGACGTTTGCAAATCTCTCAGCATTCAATTTCTCGGCCAAATGATCGGCGGCCATCTTCCCGACGTTACCGACGCCCGGAAGCCCTTCTATGAGCACCGGATCCCTGAGGTCAGGCCTTTTTTCGTATATCACGATATTTCCCATTCTCGCCATACTCCTCTTTTATGCTCCTTCTTCTGTATTCTCCGTATCTGTCATCGGGAGAATATTTGGCAGGCAAAGGCGTCACCGCCGGGGAACCGCATCCGCAGATGTCCTTTAACGAGTAATCTCCGCATGCGGAGCACTTTCTCATAATGCTTTTCATGGACTTCACTTGCTTTCACGTTTAAGGGAAGCTTCGCCTCCCGCTTTCACAAGTTCGTCTATGACCGCAGAGGACACTATCTTCATGACGTCCTCCGCTTCTTTGTATTCGTCGGCCGTTATAACAACTCTGTATCTGGGTGCGCCGACGTACTGTATCGTAACATTCGCATCGGCATCCTTTGCGGCCTTTTCGCCCTTCTTCATGGCATCCCTGATCCTCTCAACACCGTCGGGCGCGGACGAGCGCAGTTCCAGTATGCCTTCTATCTGCACATAGGACAGTGTGACATTCTCAACCGCAACATTGATGAAGACGTCGACCCAATCGCCGCTGAACTCGCTTTTGAACTCATCGGCGGATGCGGCAACCGTCTCGAATGCGCCGTAAAGGGTCTCATATGCTTCAAGAACATCGTTCCCGAACAGATCGTAAGCGTCATCGACGGAGACGGACATCCTCTCGGCGATTATCTCCATAAGTTTTTCGGCTTTCTTCTCATTCTTCCATTGCTGGATCTTTTCGCGTTTCTGGTGCTCGTTCACGGATTTCAGGGAAAGGTCGATGTGACCTTTCGATGAATCCACGCCCAAGACCTTGCAGACAACTTTCTGCCCTTCTCTGATGAAATCCCTGATGTATTTTACCCAACCGGTCGTGACATCCCGGACATGGACGAACCCTTCTTTGTCATCGTATTCGTCAAGCGTTACGAAAGCACCGAAGTTCTTTACGCTCTTGACCGTACATACGACAAGTTCGCTGTCTTCCGGAAAGCCTCTGACCCGGGACATCAGCCAACCACCTCAAGCACTTCGCCCTTTATGTCTCCGATGCCGCCTCTCGGCGTGATAAGGGTCGAACCGCATACGTGGCAGGTGACCGTGGAAGCAGCCCGTCTGAATCCGATCTGCTCGTTGCCGCAGTCACGGCATTTTATTCTTATGAAATCATTGACCATGCGATCACTCCGTTAATTCAAACTTTTTCGCTCTCAGACACGGTTTTATGTGCGCCTTCTTACATGCATCACATCTGAATCTGATGTTGATCCTCTTCGTGGGCTTCTCTCTGCCTTCCGGCTTGGGCCTGGGAAATCCTCCGTAACCTGCGGTAACCTTCCTGAATCTCCTCTGACCCCATTTAAGCTCACTGGCCTTTTTCTTTTTGACCCTTTCGACATCATGCGATGTATGGGTCTTACAATAGGGACAGTAAGTCTTTATGACTCTGGGCTTCTTCATTTTATCATTCACCCCTACAAGGGAACAGGTTTGCACTAATAGCGATGTTATATAAAAACCACTCTGTAGCCGGCGAACGGAACGCACGCGCATCGCCCGTGGGATATAATAATATGGCCGCATAACATTCCGAAGGCGATGGGAATCGATTTCAAGTTCATCCATTGCTCCGATCTTCATTTGGGCGCCCCTTTCAAAAAAGTGTCGTCGTTCGACCGTGAACTCGGTAAAAGGATGGCGGAAGCACCGTTCGCCGCGCTTGACAGGATCGTTGACAAAGCCATCACGGAGAATGCGGACTTCATAATATTCTCGGGCGACATATTCGACAGCGAGAACATAACGCCGGGATCGAGACACCGTTTCGCCGAGGCTGTTAAGCGGGCGGGCATAAGATGCTACATAGCGTACGGCAACCACGATCACAGAAGAAGCTGGGAGAACAGCATACCTCTTCCCGGGAACGCCGTCGTCTTTCCGGATACGCCGGTGAACATACCGTACCCGGACGGGGAGAACAAACTTACCAACGTGATCGGCGTAAGCCACGGCGCGAAGGAAGAAGGACGCGACCTTACCGACGGGATCACCGGAACGGGACCGTTCTCAATAGCGGCGGTGCATTGCGATCTGGACGCGGTGTCGGAAGGAAAAAGATATGCGCCCTGCAGGCTGAACGATCTGCTGACGAAGAACATAGACTACTGGGCGCTCGGCCACATACATAAGCGCAGCATTGTGCACGAATATCCTCATGTCGTCTATCCGGGAAACACGCAGGGCAGGAACACCAAGGAAACAGGAAGGAAAGGAGCGTATTTGGTCACGGTAAGCGGCGGGAAAGTAGCGAACATTGAATTTTTCGCCACACACGAAATAATGTGGTCGGAGGCGGAGCTGGACATAACCGGAAAGGATATCAATTCACTGATCGGACACCTTCCGGATATAGGTCCCGGAGAACTGGTAAAACTGAAGATAACCGGACGCGGCGACCTGGACAGGATGATACGTTTTGAACGGAAAGATATCATAAGGGCGGTGGAAGACCGCAAAGGATGCAGAGTGGTCGATATCGAAGTGAATTCGATGCCCAACATCGACATAAACGCCAGAAGGAACACCGGAGATTTCGTATCCGCCGTCATAAGGGAAGCGGACATCATGTCCGGATCGGATAAGAAGACGCTCATCTCAGCGATATGCGCAACGAAAGCATCGCAATCGCCGGAGATAAGGAAAGTGTTCGAAGATATGAGCGAAACCGAACTGAAAGATATGGTAAATGATGCACTGGCATCTATTCTCGGAAAACTCACCGGAGACAGCACATGAAAGTGAAAGCTTTGAGAATAAGATCATTCGGCAAGCTTACCGATCGTGTGTTCGACGACCTGCCGGAAGGTCTGATAGTGATCACAGGCAGCAACGAGAGCGGCAAAACAACGATGATGGAGTTCATGCGCAGCACCATGTTCCCTTCGAATAAACGCAAGAATTATCCGGAGCAGACGAAGAACGATTCCGGTTCCGCGGAACTGCAGACGGATTCGGGTGAGGAACTGGTGCTTCTGAGGAACGGTAAAGAGGTTTCCGAAATCAACAAAAAGGATCTTCCCGGAAAAATGTTCTCAATGGACTCGGAAACATACAACGCGGTGTTCGCCATGGACCTCGGCGATCTGGAAAACGCCGAGGCGATATCATCGGGGAACATACGCAACCGTTTCCTTACGGTTCCGGGAGGAGAAGCCGTACCGTTCGTACTGAAGAACATCGAAAGATCCGGAACGGACATCATGAACGAGGACAGGATAACACCGAAGAACCCGGTGTATTCGCTCAGGAAGGAGATCGGGGAGATCGGCAATGAAATATATTCTTTAAGAAGGCAGAGCGATGAATACGACAATACCGTTGAGGAAATGAACGCCCTCATCAAAAGTACGGAATCCGCGGAACTGGATCAATTGAGAACGAATGAAGAGCGGAACCGCAGGAGCATACTGGAATCGCAAAAGGTGAATGTTGACGCAATAAACAAGTATTCCGAAAGAAGGAAGGAAACGGAATATGCGTACGCCCTGACGGAAGAGGAAATGAATGCTCACGCGAGATTATGCAGTTACATAGGATCGCTGGAAGAAAGAATTGAGAGGATGGACGGCACACCGCCGCTGACCGATGATGAGATATCAAAGATAATGGGAACGGAGCGCGAACTGACGGCGATCCTGAACGGAAAGGCAAGTAATGATATTCCCGGTTCCGGAGCTAAAGACGGCGCGTCTGCGGTCCGTCGGAATACGAATGCGGAAAAAACAATGCCGCTGATGCTTTTCATCGCTGCGGGGATATCATTCGCGGCAAGCATATTCATCACAGCGGCGGCTGCCGCAGGTGCTGCGCTGGTGGCGGGTGCGGTACTGTTGTTAAAAAGGAGGTCACGCGACAGGATATACAATAACCGTGAAACAAACACGGCCGAATGTATAGCATCGGGAACGGAAGCCGTACCGATCAGCACCGGAACGATCACAGCCGCGGAAGAAACGCTCCGTTCGCTCAGGAAAATGATCGACAACAACGCCGTCAGGATCGCCAACCATAAAATGAGAACGGAAATGATCGTCGAGATCACATCAAAGAAAGAAGAACTTCACGCGATCGAGGGGGAATACGGCGGAAAGGAAAATTTCGAGAGAACGAAGGCCGATCGGAAAACGCTCACGGAGATCGATAAAACGATCGGCACTCTCAAAAAAAGCGCGGAACTCTCCGCCGGAATGGAATATGAGTCATTGGTACGGGAACTCGGCACCGAACCAAGCGTCCCGCAGACGGACCACGGGATAACGGATATGAAGGTCAGACGGGGAGAACTGAAGGCCAAGCTCGACAGCCTTCGGTCAGACGATCGTTTGAATCTGTTGCTGGCGGAAAAAGACGCGAAGGAAACGGAACTCGCGGACAAAATAAAAGAATGGGGCGTACTCTCGTTACAGAAACAATTGATAGACCGCGCATGCGGGGAACTCTACGCGAGCATGCAGCCCTCAGTCATAAAAATTGCGAACAGATACCTGGGAATGATGACCCGCGGCCGTTATACTCTGGATGTCGATCCCAGACTGGAAGGGATAAACATACGGGACGCGTCCGGATACAAGACATCAAAACAATGGAGCAGCGGCCTGAGCGATCAAGTGTATCTGTCAATAAAGATGGCCGTGGCTAAGAACATGGGATCCGAACGTCTGCCGATGATCCTCGACGACGTCCTTGTGCGTTTCGACACGGAAAGGAAGAAAGCGGCCTGCGGAGCGTTACTCGAATTCGCCAAGGATCAGCAGGTGTTCCTTTTCTCGTGCGTTCCCCTTGACGGTATGTTCCCCGACGGAACATACAGATGCATCAGGCTGTGATAACGAATCCGGAACATAGTTGTCGTCAGCGATTCATCACTCTGACGTTCCCGTCCGCCGATGACACTATAACAGCGGCGGCCGTGTTCAGGAACAACCCGTTGTCAACAACTCCGGGTATGACGTTTATCCTGGATTCAAGGAAGAACGGATTGTCTATTCCGCTGAATTTACAGTCATAGACGTAATTGCCGTTGTCGGTGACGAACGTTTTATCGTCCTTTACACGCAGAACCGCGATGCATCCCTGTCGTTCCAGCGCTTTTTTGGTCTTCAGATGACCAAACTTCAGAACTTCAACGGGAAGAGGGCTTTTAGTTCCCAGTTTTTCAACAAGTTTCGATTCATCAACGACTATGACCTCGAACGCGGTCGATGCGGCAACGATCTTCTCTCTCAGTAATGCACCGCCCAATCCTTTTATCAGCTGCATGTCCGGGTCAACCTCGTCCGCACCGTCTATGGTAACGTCAATTTGATCCACTTCGTCAAGGTCAACGACGGTGATGCCGCATTCCTCTGCTATGTTCTCAGTCTGCAGAGAGGTTGCGACGCATTTAAGTTTGAATCCTTTGTTCACAAGTTCGCCGACGCGTCTTATCGCATGATACGCGGTGGAACCGGTACCGAGGCCGACCGTCATACCGTCTTTCACAAAATCATCCACCGCTTTCTCGGCTGCAATCCTTTTGAGGTCATCCGTCATCTGCGTACCTTTCCCCATCCGAATTGTCATTTCAATGATATAATCCTTAACATCATTGCGTGTGTGAAGACCTTACGATATGCGTATTGCGGCGTAAACGCAACAGATTAAATCACGAACCTGTATAACTAAACATGAAGTTAGCGGCCCTTTACTCCGGCGGCAAGGATTCAACGCTTGCGATGTATACGGCGGAGCAGACGGGTCATACGGTGAACACGATAGTTAACATAATCCCGAAACACGAGGATTCGATGATATTCCATGTTCCGAACATGAACATGGTCCCGCTGCTGGCGGAAGCCATGGGGAAGGAAATCGTGACAGCTTTCACGGACGGCAGCGAAAATGATGATATGCGTGCGCTCAGGGATGCGCTGACCGGACTCGATGTGAAAGGGATCGTAATGGGTGCAGTGTGGTCGGACTATCAATGGGACCGCATAAACAGTGTATGCGACGATCTCGGAATAATATGCATCGCACCGTTGTGGAGAAAGGATCAGGACACCGTGATGAATGAGCTCATCGATTCGGAGATATCGTCGATCATAGTCGGCGTGTTCGCAGACGGACTCGATGACAGCTGGTTGGGAAGGAACGTATGCGATTCCTATGAAGACCTGAAAAAGATCAGATCGAAGAACAGGATCAGCATAATAGGAGAAGGAGGAGAATTCGAGACGCTGACGCTGGACTCTCCGATGCAATCGTCAAAACTGATCCCCGAGGAATACGAAAAAGAGTGGAACGGAAGATCCGGGACGCTAAATGTGAAAAGATGCAGCCTTGTGAAGAAGGTCAGATGATATCCTTCAGTTTTGCCAGGATCTCGTCCGTATCGGGAAGTATCTTCGGCACCGGTGCGCGCCAGATGTATTTTATCCGTCTGTCGGTTCCGATGAAAAAGAACTCCCTGTTCGTGAATCCTTTCACGATGTCGGATTCCTTGATGATCGCTCCGTATGCCTTACTGACCTCCTGCCCTTTATCCAGTATGTGATCGTACGGTGAACCTATACGCTCTCTGAACAATTTATGACTTTCAAGGCCGTCGGGATTTATCGGGAACACACGGATCCCGGCAGCACCGAATTCGGGGGCGAGTTCTATCATCTTCATCATATACATTGTGCAGTTTATGCCGAAATCGCCGACGTAGAAGTTCAAAAGTATCGGACCATTCTCAAGTTCTCCGTATAAATGGAATTCGTCCCGGTCAACGGAAGGCATCATGAAATCCGGTGCGGTGTCTCCTATATGCAGTTCGGTGTCCGGCAACATAACGGATAATGGTGATATCCGTAATAATTGTTTTCGAACCCGAGGAAATCATACTCTCATTCCGGAATTCGACATTTCCGGTACGAAGTCTGAAGAACTCACGAACTTTCCCATAATGTTTCCATCTTTTCCACGAATTCTTTAGCTTTTTCCAGCATCTCTTGGCCGTCCCACGGAAGTTCGATACATTCTCCATATCTTGTGTTTACTGCAAACTGTGATAGGATCTGTGCAAAAATCTCATCATCCTCGTTTATATTTTCCTGCGGAAACAGTTCCAAGAGCATTGAAAGGTCGTGAGTCTTAGGATAATCGATATCGCGTTTCTGCAAGCTTATTTTCATCTTCTTTTCAACGAACTGCTGTAAATGAAAACCGATAAGCGCGGGGAGTTCATGAGAGCTGTCGAGAAGCACCTTGGCACCTAACAAATCATCGGCAGCCCTGAGTTCAAGCATCTCAATGTCATCATATCGAGCCATGGACTATCCTCCCGGTTGCCAACGCTTCGTACGGAAGTGAATATTTACTGGTAAGCCTCATTTCGAATTCTTCGGGAGTATATACGATTATGTCTATCGGAACCTTGGAACCTTTGAGCGCCAATCTCGCCTTTGCGCTGCGAATAAGTCTGTTCTCATTGGATTCTTTGACGAGGACGAGGTCTAAATCACTGTCATCGTTCGCTGTTCCGTTGGCAACGGAACCGAACACAATCATGAGTATCGGGTCTATCTTATCTTTAGCCATCTGAATGACCCTTTCAGCCTCAGCGTAGTCAAACATGTTGTTCATCATTCCTATGGTAAAGGGTATATAAAACACTCATGTCATCCGCCGTTCCGCGGACAGTGTCTGCAAGTACCAATCCGTTCATGTGTTCTGCGATTATCTTCGATTACAGGTTTTCAGTGGGATTCGGTGTTCGGGAGACAGAATTTCGGAAAGAAATATATGGAATGTTCTCAGCAATGATTTACCGTCAGCCGAGCCGCAGCATATCGGAAGATGTGTTAAGACGACCGTACTAGGTGTATATTGAACGCGCACCAAGATTTTTTTATATTTAATATAACATACGTAACGCATGCGCGGAAGAAGTTCAGGAGGAGAATTATACAGTGAGAGTTTGACGATAATGCCCATCGTGCTCACACTGGTGTCAATGGCGTTGTCAATAGCTGTTTTTGCTGTGGTCATGATCGTAATGGATATCTCGATGACTAGTATGATCCCCTTCATACTGCTGATCTTGGTCTTATCGTTACTCCCTGCTCTGCTCAAGATAAATATCAGGCTGACGCATGAATCCTTATTCATAAGAATGTTCAAAGGGCGCACGATCCCGCTGAGGGACATCGCTTCCGTTGAAGTGGAGGACTACAGCGCGTTAAAGGACTACGGGGGATGGGGATACAGGGTCGGAAAGAAAGGAGTGGGCTACATCGCCGCAGGTGCGGAGAAAGGAATGCGCATCAACCTCAAGGACGGGAAATCATTCCTGGTAAGCACCAAGAACCCGCTGGAGTTCGAGAGCGCCATAAAACTGGTCCTGAGGACCAATCAGGATAAAGCACAGCTCTGAGGGTACGGAAACATGAAACGGCGTTCCGCCGTTATTCCGGCCGCTCCGTTGGGATGTTGCCGGAGTTCCGTATATGTTGCGTGCGGGAAACCGCTCATTACGTCTCATCCGAGCGGTTTCGTCTGAGGCCTTTTTTCAATTTTTCAATTGACTGGCGAGAATATTCACTCCCTTCGGCGCCGAACGACCGTCCGTTATTCTCTTTTGAGATAAGTGCTCACAATACCTGTTAATCCAACATACTCCGAACGGCGTTCAAATGTTTATATATCAGTAGATATTCCATACATTCTCGGATGTCCAAGGAGTATGTCTATAAGAAATCATTATATACTACTCAGATATACGAGGAATGCGCGACATGGACACCATGACCCTTCTTTGATGGGTAATCGGTTACATGGTTTTGCGATTGATGGAGAGTCAAGATCTCCGCTTCGGCGTGGCCTCTTGAACTCTGACGTTCGATGCTACGAATGTTCCGTTAGACGGGACATTAGTTATAGTGTGCCGCTTACGGGACATACGGTGAAACATGGTAAACTGCCAGTTTCAATTTCATCCAAGACGTTATAGATAAAAGTCAAAGGATTTGACTCCGGTTGATCCTGCCGGCGGCCACCGCTATGGGAATTCGATTAAGACATGCGAGTCGAGAGTCTTCGGGACTCGGCAGACTGCTCAGTAACACGTGGATAACATGCCCTTAGGAGGAGGATAATCTCGGAAAACTGAGGATAATACTCCATAGATCATGGATGCTGGAATGCTTCATGGTCCAAAGTTCCGGCGCCTAAGGATTGGTCTGCGGCCTATCAGGTCGTAGTGGGTGTAACGGACCCACTAGCCGATGACGGGTATGGGCCTTGAGAGAGGGAGCCCAGAGATGGACTCTGAGACACGAGTCCAGGCCCTACGGGGTGCAGCAGTCGCGAAAACTTCACACTGGGGGTAACCCCGATGAGGGAATTCCTAGTGCTAGTACAGAGTATTAGCTTTTCTTCAGTATAGATAGCTGAAGGAATAAGGGCTGGGTAAGACGGGTGCCAGCCGCCGCGGTAATACCCGCAGCCCGAGTGGTGGTCGATATTATTGAGTCTAAAACGTTCGTAGCCGGTTCGGTAAATCCTTGGGTAAATCGGTCAGCTTAACTGACCGACTTCCGAGGAGACTGCCGAACTTGGGACCGGGAGAGGCTAGAGGTACTTCTGGGGTAGGGGTAAAATCCTGTAATCCTGGAAGGACCACCGGTGGCGAAGGCGTCTAGCTAGAACGGATCCGACGGTGAGGAACGAAGCCCTGGGGCGCAAACGGGATTAGATACCCCGGTAGTCCAGGGTGTAAACGCTGCAGACTTGGTG